>CAYTNI010000346.1:0-3649 GCA_964439115.1 uncultured Saprospiraceae bacterium | reverse complement strand
GGACCAGCAAGGCAACTATCTTGTGTTACCGTGATAAAATTGGACGATGCCGTACATCCATTCGCGCCTGACACTACAACCTGATAGCTGAAAATACCCGGCGTATTGGTATTGTTGTGCACAAAAGTAGCGTTGGGAGAAACCGGCCCCTGAGAAACCCCGTTGCAGAACCATTCGAAAGAATAGCCCGCGCCGGTTTGCGCCACCAGTGTAATAGAGGAGGGATTAGGTGGAGCAATGCACAGCGTTGTCGGTAATCCGGTAGATATTGCCGCCACCGGTGCGGGTGCCGCCACTGCCTGCCAGGCCACTGCAGACTGGCAGTTGTTATTGTCCGTAACCATCACCTCATACGTACCGGCCATATTGATGGAGATGGATGAGGTGCTCGCTCCGGTGGACCACGCGTAATTGGCAAACCCCGGACTAGCTTGCAAAGTCGCTGTTCCGGATGGCGGACAAAGCACTCCCGTCTGGGTAATCACCGGAAGGGGCGGTGTAAAAAGCGAAATGGGAATGGTGACGGTGGAGGAAACACTACAATACGCACTGTCGCAATTCATAGCAAGCAGACTAAGTGTAACAAAAGGGCCGGAGTCCCAGGTCACGCAGATACTGTCATTGCCCTGGCCGGTAAAGGGCACCGGCATGCCATTGTGGTCGAGCACAGTCCATTGATAACTGCCGCAGTTGGTTGCATCGGTCCAGTATTTGGTACTGTCACCGGCGCAAAGGGTGGAAACGCAGGCAATTTCCGGTCCGGGAAGGGATTCTACCACCACATCCATGCAAAGGGTATCAGTACAACTGCACAACAATCGGTTATTGGCATCCACGTGATCGCGTGTAGCAATCAGACACACCGTGTAAACAACAGGATTCTGGAAGGTAGGGGTAGGAGTAAAAGCAGTGGAGGTTTGGCCGTCATCAAAATCCCAAAAATACTGGTTCGCCCCCGTGGAGGTATTGGTAAAGGATATTTGACCACCGGCGCAGATGGTAGTGGCCGATTTTGTAAAATTCGCTATGGGACTGGCCAGAATTTCAATGCACAGGTTTAGGGTTTGCTGGGCATTGCCGGTGATGCGCGTAAGCGTAACGCTACCGGTACCAGACGGCCCCCAGGTTACCATAATTTCGGCCGGGTTCGCTCCGGAAGTGAAAGTCCCGCCAGAGACCGACCAATTATACTATGCCCCAGGCGTTTGAGGTACAAAAACCACCGTACTGGAAAACGAGCAGGCATTTGCGCAGTGAGGGTTATCTGTACTACCACCGTATTGATCGGCGTATTCCTCAAGGTTGATGATGCCACAATTGCTCACAGGCAAAGCCAATCCCTTGAAAATTGTACTTCCTGCACCGGCTTGAGGCCACGAAATACCTGAAGCATACCCGGCGTTTAATACTATGGCCAAGGCGATAACCATCGGAAAAATAGTCCAAAACTTTTTCATACCAAACCCAATTTATTATTGAAAAATACCAGCTCAAACGGCATCTTGTAATATTCAAGATATATATTATTAATTTAAGACTTTGAATTTTGCCAAATATTTGAACTGTTTTTTCATAATTCACGAAAAATTATAAAAATTTTGTCAATTTTTTCGAATAATTAACAAACATCTAAATGAATGATTAAACGGGAAGCGGCTTAACACGCCTTACACGTTATTCCTACCCATTCAATTGCGCAGTTGGAATTTCAATTTCCGATAATGTTCCGACTGGGGATGAACCTGAATTGCCTATAGACTCAAAATCTGTACCCTCCCTCTAACCAGTGCTTCCCGGCATTTCCAAAAAACCAAATAACTATCCTCAAACTCACTACAAAATATATAATTATCTAAAAAACAATATTTTGAAAACCTTACTATAAGTTACCCCTAGCAAAAATCCACAGCCGTTCCATTATCACATTGCCCGAAAATACCAATCTTTGACCCTTTTTCGTTGAATAACGTTACATTGAAGTTTGCCTGGTCTTCCACTAAGGGATGTGCGAAATGGCTGATTTTGGGGTGAAAAATCAGATTTTTAGCTTACGCCCATAGCCCGAAGCAATTTAACACACCTTTTCAGTGGATTGCGGCCAGATTGGAGGAAAATTAATTAGGACTCATGATGAAATTACCCTGCACGTTGAATGGTTGGTTTTGGGCAGCGTTTTTCTTACACGCTTTTTTCATCCTGCAGGCGCAGGAAACAGAAAAACTGGTGGTAAATCGCATCACCGTTATTGACCAACGCAGCCCCGTAAAACATATCTTCGCAGATGGAGAAAATGTTAAATGGATCTCCAATGCCAAAGGCGTTTTCCAATTGCGTTCATCAGATCTTGCAAATCCGCTTGCCATTCCCACAGGCCAACAATCGCTCTATGCATTCCACGGCGGAAATGCTAACCTGCTCTGGGATGCAACAGCCTTGAATTCCGCCCTCGGCAACCTCCTCTCCGGGTCTAATATCATTTCTGCAGCCGCCTACGATGCATCCCGCGACGAACTCTGGATCGGTACCTCCAACTCAGGTTTACACCTCCTCAAAACCAAACCCTCCCTTCGCAAGGTGGAATCTTTCGATAACTCCAATTCCAAACTCACCTCCAACAAAATCCTCGGTATATTTATTGACAACTCCGGCCAGAAATGGATCGGCTCCCAGGAAGGCGTCATGATCGGCACAGACGGGAAATGGCGACTCGAACAAAAGTATTTTGCCATCCACCGAATCACCCAGTCAACCAATGGTTTCTGGATAGCCGGTGAAGGACAAATATGGCAGGTTGACAGCAAAAACCGCTGGCTCGCCGTTCCCCTGAATAACCTAATCTCAGAAGGCCAGGTAAAAGATATTGCTACCGACCCTCAGGGCCGCCTCTGGATAGCCTCCGAATCCATAGTTCGTTATGACCCGGATACAGATGACGTCCTGCGCTTCGGTCCAATCGAATACTACACCAGCCAATACGCTACCTGCATTACCGTTGACGCTGAAGGCGCTGTGTGGATTGGCACCGAAGATAAAGGCGTTTTTTTGATTGAAAAGGCTTCCGCACTCACCGTCAACATCCTAAAAGAAAAAGAGCTGAGTTGTACCGCCGGCCAAAAAGATGCAGCCCTCAGCCTTAAAATTACCGGCGGGAAAGCTCCTTTTTCCATTCGCTGGGATGGGGGACTGAATGGCGAAAATCCTTCTAATCTCGGCCCCGGACTCTATTCCGTAACGGTTACAGACAGCCAGGGCCAATCCAAATCTGCCAAAATTACCATAGAAGATGCCCGCATGTCCGCTCAGGCTTCCCAAACAGATCCCGAAAGTGCTCCTGGCGCCGCCGACGGAACAGCCCTCGCCGTAGCAAATGGCGGTACTCCTCAATTTACCTATGCCTGGGATAATGGCGAAAATAGCAATATCGCCCGGAAATTATCCGCCGGAACTCATACCGTAACCATCACCGATAAAAACGGCTGCACCGCAACGGCTTCCGTGACTATCAACCAAAAACCGGCAGCCCTAAGCATCGCCCTCACCCAAACCGCCGACATCAACTGCGCCGGCGATAAATCCGCCGCCATACAGGCCAAAGTCAGCGGCGGCAAGGGGCCTTTCCAGTACCAGTGGAGCGCCGCCGGCCAATCCG
>CAYTNI010000345.1:0-3663 GCA_964439115.1 uncultured Saprospiraceae bacterium | reverse complement strand
GTCTTTGAATACCTTGCTCAGCGATTGTCCGCTCTCCTGCTTGTCCCAACCAGACTTTTAAAAGCGGCTCCAGACTGTTGAAATGATTGTACTGATAAAGATAACCACCCGTAATGGTGACAAACAGGATTATTCCTCCTACATGGGGCATGCTAATAAGCCGCTTCAGGTCTCTTTTGTACCATAACCATGCCGGCAGGGTCAGACCTATAAAAACCACAGAGGGCAGACCCTTGGTGAGCATACCGATAGCATGAAACGCATAAAAACCTCCGAACATCCACCACCATTGTCGCTGCTCGTAACCGTGAAATAATACCGCAAATCCAAATAATGAAATGAGCGCATAGAAAAGGTCAATTTCCCCCAATTGAGAAAAGAATAACAATACACTACCACAGGTGGCAAAGATTAAACCGCTAAGCATTCCAAAATGCTCATCCACATACCGCTTGCCCATAAACCACATTAACGCGATAATCCCGAGGGTGGATAATACCGTTGGTAAGCGCATCGCCCATTCGTGGAATCCCCCAAATAAACTGGCTGATCCCATGAGCACCCAGTTAAACACAGGGGGCTTATTATAGTAGTATTCGCCCAACTCCGTGGGTATCCAAAAATTTCCCCGCTCTGTCATCTCCATGGCGATGATAGCTCGCCTAGGCTCCTCAAGATATAATGGCTGCTTCCCTAAATTTAAGAACAACCCCGCCATCAGTAAACCAAATGCCAGTAAAATAAACCCTTTTTGGGAATTCGTATCTCGCATGTATTCATTTTGTGTTTCAAAGTTAGCTGTTTTTAGGTGCATACCATCATGTTGCCTCATTACGGTGGTTATCTATATCTTCCCCCGGGAAATACTATTTCTTCCGGGCAACCCGAAGAATTGTTTTCTTTGCATTTGACTTTACACGGCGTTGATTCGGTAAGAGCATAAAACGTCCATTGTCAACAGTTATGGGTTCAGAAGTTTTGCACGATTCGCTTTACTATAATTTGATAAATCACTTTTAACTTCAGCGCATTCATTGTGATGAAACCCATCAGGGTGTTACTGCAAAAATTATGGAAACAATAAATTCAGGCCGAAATGCTTCTGTAATTGTAATTGGTGGCGGAGCTGCAGGTTTTTTTGCAGCCATTCGATGTGCGGAATGTTTTCCCCAACTCAGCATTCTCATACTCGAAAGAGGAAAAGAGCTGCTCGGGAAAGTGAAAATATCCGGAGGTGGCCGCTGTAATGTGACCCACGCCTGTTTTGTTCCCAAAGACCTTGTGAAATTTTATCCCCGAGGCCAAAGAGAACTCCTGGGCCCTTTCACTCGCTTTGCTTGCGGGGATACCATGGAATGGTTCGAATCCCGCGGTGTTCCACTTAAAATTGAAGAAGACGGGAGAGTTTTTCCGGTGTCTGATAACTCTCAATCTGTAATGGATTGCTTGTTAACCCACGCTCAAAATTTTGGAATTCGCATACATACCAATGCCCGACTCGATGGCTTGATCCCTCCTCAATCTCCCGAACAAACATGGGTTGTCGAAACTTCCAATGGCACTTATCAGGCCGAGAAGGTCATTGTGGCCTCCGGTAGCAATCCTCGTGTATGGGATATCCTATCTGGAATAGGACATACCATCGTACCTCCTGTCCCCTCCCTTTTTACCTTCAATATCAAAGACAATCGTCTGGCGGGATTGCAAGGGCTTTCTGTTCCTGAGGCATTCGTAGCCGTAGAAAGCACCAATCTGGAGGCTTTCGGCCCCTTGCTGATTACCCATTGGGGCTTGAGTGGCCCGGGTATCCTCCGCCTTTCTTCATGGGGTGCCCGTGAACTCGCCGCCATGCAGTATCAATTTAGGATTTTGGTTAACTGGACCGGAAGAACTACCGAAGAAATTGGTGAAGAAATTGATTACCTCAAAACAGACCATGGCAAGAAATTTATCACAGCAAAGCCCCAGTTCAATATTCCAATGCGATTATGGAAATCACTTCTTATGGCTGCCAATCTGCAGCAGGATAGCCTCCGCTGGGGCGACCTTTCCAAAATCCAGCGCCAACAGTTAATCACCCAACTTTGCAAGGGCTGCTTTTCTGTCCATGGCAAAAGTACCTTTAAAGAAGAATTTGTAACTGCCGGTGGTGTGGATTTGCGCGAGCTCAACTTCAAAAGGTTTGAAAGCAAAATCTGCCCCGGTCTGTTCATGGTAGGGGAGGTGCTCGATATAGACGCCATTACCGGCGGATTCAATTTCCAGGCTGCGTGGACCGGCGGATGGATTGCAGGTGCCGCCGCCAGGCATAATCTGCCGTAATCCTTTATCAATCCACGACGTGCTGTGGCTTGCCGTCTAGGAACGCGCGAACATTCGCCATCGTGATTTCCATGAGTCGTTGCCTGGCTTCCACCGACGCCCACGCAATATGCGGAGTTATCATACAACGGGGAGCACGACAAAGCGGATGGTCGGGTGGGGGAGGCTCTACACTCAGCACGTCCAGGGCTGCACCCCCGATTAGACCCTGTTCCAGCGCTGTTAGCAAATCATCCTCGTTGATCAGCCCTCCCCGGCCGGTGTTGATGAGCAAAGCCCCGGGCTTCATCCGCATTAGCAGGTTTTTATTGACGATGCCGGTATTCAAGGCATTCAATGGGACGTGCAAGGTGACAACATCACTGCGTTCAAAAAGGGTCTCCAATTCCACAAATTCCACCCCGGGCCGGGCATCGCGCTCAGGATGCTTGTGTGTGGCGATTATTTTCATACCGAAAGCCAGGGCTACCTCGCTTACCCGCCGTCCGATATTACCAAAGCCGTAAATCCCCATCGTTTTCCCTGAAAGCTCCTCGATGGATTGAAGGGTGTAGGCAAAATGTGGCTGCGCCGCCCAATCCCCTTTTCTTACAGACTGACTGTGCCGCCCAACCGCATTGGTCAATTCCAATAATAAGGCGAAAACATGCTGTACCACCGCCTCAGTGCTGTACCCCACCGCATTGCATACCCGAATATTTCGCAATCGGGCTGCCTCCAGATCTATATTGTTGTAACCGGTGGCTGTGACTACAATGCACCGGAGATCGTTCAATCGTTCGAGTATCTCCCCGGTAATTCTGGCCTTATTTACCAATAAAATTTCAGCGCCTTCTGCACGGCTCAGTAATTGGTCGGCAGGTGTATAGTCGTAAATGACCGGATTACCCAATGCCTCAAGTGGCGCCCAACTCAAATCCCCCGGATTTAGGGTGTATCCATCTAAAACCACAATCCTAGGTTTGTTTTCACTAATTTCTCGATTCATCGCTGTAATTTTGCCCCAAATTAACGCAATGAAAGAGAAACTTTCAATATGGCTGAATGATTGGCGTACCGCCGCCGTGCTTTGTGCCACCTTAGGCCTTTCTCCTTTCTTCCCGGAACCCCATCTCATCGGCAAGATTCGCTGGATTTCAGGTGGTGCTGTGGGAATGGCACCCCTGGATTGGCTAGATTTTTTTCTGCATGCCTTGCCCTGGGTTTATCTCCTCTACCTGCTCAACAAAAAGTTCGGCTGATACCCCCCGGCTCTTTTTGTTTCATGCTTAATCATCCCCTTCTAGCAGAAATCAGATTCAGCTTACTATCTCCGATTATAATCGAAGGTTTTATTTTTAA
>CAYTNI010000344.1:0-3681 GCA_964439115.1 uncultured Saprospiraceae bacterium | reverse complement strand
AGCAAATAGTGGCGGTTTCATAGTCTTCATCAGCACAGGAGGCTTTCTCGCCTGCGCCTTGTTCTATGCAAATTTCCACCCCCAGATCTTTGAACTTACCAAGGAGAGCAGGAACAATGGCCACCCGGCTGTCACTTTGTTCTTTGAGAATACCCAGTTTCATCGCATTTCAAATTTTCAGCGGTGAAATTAGGATTATCCGACCAATCGCAAAAGAAACTTTTGCAAAGTTTGTTAGTGACATTTATCACCATCACAAAGAGTGATAGCTATTCAGACCCATAAAAAGCTTTTCAACTCAGGATGTTTTAAGCAAACGCTTGTATTGATCCTGGTCGAGCAGTATCTTTTTGGCTTCGGTGACCTCCATGTCGTTGCGAAGGGTCATTTTGATTTTTCCGGTTTTGTAGTAATAGCGGCCTGCAATTTCCCGCTCAATCAAATCGAGAATTACAGATTTATAGCTGACTAAGGCAGTTTTCTTGGCTTGCAGTATTTTCTGTTCCATGGCGCCGAGTTCGGTATCGAGGGTATATCCGTCCTCACCGGCCTTATTGCGAAATTCCCGCAACAGCTTCTCGCTTTCTGTTTCATAAGCAAAACCTCTGCGCTCCACAAATTTCAGGAAAGCATCAAAATCGGCAAACCGGAATTGCTCCACAGAATCAATGGTCGGATTTGCCAGGCAGTACTCAGTCACAAAATCAAAAATCAGGTGCTGATTGGATAGTGCTTTCACAAGAGGTTCATCAGCCGGCTGTTGCAACATGATGTCGGGAGTAACCCCGCCGCCGTCCAACACGGTACGGCCATTGCGGGTATTGAATTTGGCTCGCCTACTGTCGGGAATGTCCACCGGCTCTCCGTTTTTATATTCTACGCTTTGAATACAGCGCCCACTGGGAATATAGTATTTTGCAGTAGTCACCTTGACGCGGGAGTTGTAACCCACTTCCATGAAATTCTGCACCAGCCCTTTGCCATACGATCGCTGGCCAAGCAGTACGCCCCGGTCGTAGTCCTGCATGGCGCCACTCACAATCTCAGAAGCGGAAGCAGATTTTTTATCAATAAGAATGGCGAGTGGAATATCTGGGTCAGTGGCGGGCATGAAGGTGCTAAAGGCACGGTCCTGCTCCTTAATTTTGCCGCGGTTGGTGGCCACCAGCATATCTTTTCCGATAAAAGTATTGCATACATTGACCGCTTCGTGCAAAAGACCGCCACCGTTGCCGCGCAAGTCGAGTATTATGCCCTTTAACTCCGGATCCTCAGCCTTGAGCGCTTTCACCGCTTCCGCCACGTTACGTCCTGCATCCTGGGTGAAGGTGCTGAGATTCACATAGCCGATGTGATCCCCCACCAAACCCTTGTAGGGCACGTTGGGGATGTCCACCTCTGCACGAACGAGCGACACCTTGAAGTCATCACTGCGCCCCGGCCTACGAAGGGTAAGCGTCAATGAAGTACCCGGAAATCCCCGCAGGATTTCATTGAGCGCTTCCGGATCCTTCCCCTTGGCGTCCTTACCATCCACTGCGATGATTTGATCACCCGCTTTGAGGCCTGCTTTATCTGCGGCAAACCCCTCATACAACTCGGTGATGGTTACATAGTCACCAATCTTTTCACTGGAGGCGCCAATGCCATTATAACGACCCTCGGTGGTTAGCCGGTAAGATTCTATTTCCGCTTCCGATACGTAATTGGTGAATGGATCCAGGGAACCCATCATGGCATCAATGCCGGTGCGCATGAGCTTGCCAGGATCCACCTCGTCCACGTAGTTGAGGTTGAGCTCGCGATAGACGTTGGCGAAAATTTCAATATTGCGGGAAATCTCGAAGAATTTATCACTGACCGGCGCGTGCATGGCGGCAAAACCCAAACCTGCAACAATCACTGCCGCGCCGATAGACCATTTGTTTTTCATACGTATGGATGATTTCGATAGTAACGAAAAATGGAGTAGTTTATTGATGGATTAACAGAAATCCTTAGTGCCGTTTGCGAAAGCCACAAAATATAAAATCCTGATTTACAGCGGAAGGTGTTGTGTGTGTCGTTTCAAAACATTTCACTTTTTCAAAATTTTCCACCATGAGCGCTGTCATGGTTTGCTCAGAATTGTATTTCGATACCACTGCATTTAGTCGGGCCTGATTCAGAGAAGGTGCCAATGACCATTGCTCCGGTGGAAGAGATGGACCGATTGGCATTGGCCAGATACTGATTTACTTCACCTGCGTCAGTCAGAAAATGGAAGGCTGCTCTGTCATACCAAAAGTCATAGGTACGGTCAGGCTTAAAATCCACCACGTCAGATACAATCCATTCTACCTGATTGGCTTTAGCACCAAGGCGTTGATGTGCCCGCTCGATTGCGGCTTCTGAAATATCCAACACAGATACCCGTTCAAACCCCTGTTCTAGCAAATAGTCCACCAGCAAGGTATCACCACCGCCGATGTCAATGATGCGAGCCGACCGCGATATCTGGAAAAGCTCAAGAAAGTGAATGGCAATTTCCGGTACAGGCTGATACCAGCTAAACTCCTCCAAATTTCTGGATTGATATACTTTTTCCCAATGCTGCTTCCTGTCCATTTTTGGATAATTTACAGCATCAAAACGCCGAAAAAGGTCAGAGGGTTGATAATTCGAACCAGCTTCGAGGTAAATCTCCAAGCTCCGTAAATTATCCTCTTCTTTGTAATTTCACGGCTTCTAAATTATATACTCGAAAAACCTGCCTAATCAACCAGGTTGAGTACAAACTTCAGACTTTACCGGGCGTCAATCCAAATACGCCTTAATCTTCTGTCAGCTGTAGTATCTTGACTTCCACTCGCTGGTTCTTTCGTCGGCCTTCCGGTGTGGTATTGGTGGCAATGGGCTGTCGCTTGCCATAACCTTTGTGCAAAATCCGCTTTTCTGAAATACCCTTTCCAATCAGGTACTCCGCTACTGATTTGGCTCGCGCAGTAGATAACTGGTCGCAGACCGCATCAGGGGGTAAACTGTTGGTATGGCCCCCGATTTCTACCACTACGCCGGGGTTGTCTTCCAGAAAATCAAATACTTCGTCCAGCAGTGGATGAAATTCAGGCTTCAACACCACACTGTCGGCATCAAATTGCAGTTGTTCCATCCTGACTGCCTGCCCGGTTTGCAACAGCCCGGCAGTGAGTTCCGGTAAAATGCGCACGGGGATATCCACTTTCAATTCCCGCATACATCCGGCTGCATCGCTTATTTTTACGATATGTGACCCAGGCGTCAATCGCGTGGCCTCGGCAGCGGTTTCTCCGTTATCCCATTGATAGGTGTATGGGGCTCTCCCCCCCTGTACAATGGCTGATGCCCGCCCATCCGCGGCTATTTCGGATACGGCACCTCGTTTTTTACCCAGCGAAATAACCAGGGGCGCCGGTTCTTCCACCTTCCACGTGGAAGATGCTTTGCTGCCCAATACATCTGTAACTGTTACTTCATAATCGCCGGCGGGAAGCCCGCTTGCCTTGTCGCCGGATTGTCCGGCGGCGCTCCACTGGTACTGGAAAGGCCCCTTGCCGCCGCTGATCTTGGACTGTACGGCGGCGGATTTGTCGCCGGCGCAGTTGATGTCGGCTGTTTGGGTGAGGGCGAGGCTGAGCGGGAGGATATTCTCGGTAATGGTGG
>CAYTNI010000343.1:0-3684 GCA_964439115.1 uncultured Saprospiraceae bacterium | reverse complement strand
GGTACCCGAAAATCTTTTTCATTGTGAATGACCAGAATGGGCGTATCCCAATTCCTTACAAAAAGATGGGGGGAGAACCGGGTATAAGCTTCCCTGCGGGGTTCTTCCCAATACGGCCCGCCGAGGTCGAAATCTGCAAAAAACAACTCCTCGGTGGTGCCATACCAGCTCTCCAGGTGAAAGGTGCCGCAATGTGAAATGAATGCTTTGAATCGCTTATCGTGATTTCCTGCCAGCCAATACACAGAAAAACCGCCGAAACTGGCGCCTACCGCACCAAGCCGCTCACCATCCACAAAAGGTTCCTTCTTTACATCGTCAATGGCCGATAGGAGATCCTCCATGGCCTGGCCGCCCCAGTCTCCGCTAATCTGCCGGTTCCAGTCGGTGCCAAAACCTGGCATCCCGCGACGGCATGGCGCTACCACGATATAGCCTTGTGATGCCATCAGCCGCACATTCCAGCGATAGGAGAAAAACTGACTGAGCATACTTTGGGGACCGCCCTGGCAAAGCAGCAGCGCGGGGTATTTTTTAGCGGGGTCAAAGTCCGGAGGATAGGCAACCCAGACGTGCATGTCTTTGCCATCAGTGGTCTTGACCATGCGTTTTTTGACACTGATGTTGTCAAATCGGGCGAGATAGGCCTGATTGGTGAATGTCAGCGGCTGCATGGCACCGGTTTGAGCATCTACGCGATACAGTTCTGCCGGTGTGCTCATGTCGTGGCGTGAAGCAATGATATCGGTGCCATGTACCATAAAGCTTCCCATGTCCCACTGGCCGTTGGTTACCTGGCGAACGCGTTTGTTATTCAGGCTGATGTAGAATATCTGGTAGGTGGCGTTGATGCCGGCGCGCAGGTAGAGGCCTTGTCCGTCAGGTGCCCAATGGATGGCATCTATGCTTTCATCCCAGGAGGCGCTGATATCCTCTTTTTTTCCGGTTTGGGTATCGAGAATAAAAAGGCGGTTTTTATCGGCTTCATAGCCGGGAGTAGCCATGCTGAGCCAGGCGAGATATCGTCCGTCCGGTGAAAATGCGGGATGTTTATCATACCCTGGCATACCTTCACTGAGGTTGGTGGTGGTCTTTGTATCGAGGTCGTACAAGAAAATATCCGTATTGGTGCCCCTCGCATATTCGGTGCCGGTTTGAGGCTTGGCGCTGTAAACCAATTTGCGACCTGCCGGATGCCATGCGGCTTCTTCAATGCCATCGAAGGGTTCAACCGGAGCTTCTATTGCTGCGCTTACGATATTGATGGGGTCACCGTTGAGCTGACCATTGAGGTAAGGCTGGATGAAGAAGTTGGGATCCTGGTAGTCGTCCCAGTAATTCCAGTGGCGATAGTTCAACTCGTCAATAATGCGGCCTTTGGCGAGCGGAAGATCGGGGTAAATATCCTGCACGGTATTTCGATATTTCACATCCTGTATGAAAACTATATGGTCTCCTTTGGGACTGTATGCGAAGCCATTCAGGGCTGTACGGCCAACCTGCATTTGATCGGAACCATCGGGGTTCATTTCCCAAAGTACGCCATTGAGCAGGAATCCGATGCGTTTGCCGTCAGGCCGGAAGCGGGCATTACTCTCAGCGCCCGGGAATGCGGTGAGCTTGCGGGCAGGCGCACTGCCGCGGGTTGCCACACTGTAAATATCGGTATTCCCCTTGTTGGCAGCCATGTCGTAGTAGGTAACGGTATAGATTGCCTGAGTCCCGTCGGGCGAGACATCCTGGAGGCTTACCCGGCCCAGTTCCCAGAGTGCTTCAGGAGAAAATAAGGGCTTTTGCCCTGCCAGCCGGACAGAGAAGACCAGCAGAAATACAATTGATGCACAGTTAATTCGATTACATTTCATAAGCATTGGTATTTGGAGCAAAAGTAAATATTTTTTTGGCCGAGGCATTGCTGAATGCTCATTCGATTTGTCCGACATAATACTTTGTCCGACACAAGCTTTTTTCGTGCTTAAAAAATTTTATTTGGAATTCATTTTATGCCCGGAAGTTTTTACCTTTGCGGCGGTTTTTAGGAAAGTAACCCAAGAAGTCAATTTCGGCGATGATACACAAGCATTTATCTGTCCTTTTTGCTGCTTTGATTCTGCTGTTCTCTGCACCGGCCATGGCTGGGGAGGAGCACGGGCACGAGTCGGAGGCCTATGATGCTGTTGGAACGGTGATGAATCACATTGCCGATGCCAATGAATTTCACGTCTGGAAAGGCGTACATATTCCCCTTCCTTGTTTTCTTTACGCACCGGAACACGGTTGGACCATCATGTCTTCCGGTAAATTTGACCATGGCCACAAGGCTATTGACCGCTATGTCCTCAACCACGGCCGAGTCAATCGCATTGCAGATCCTAATTTCCCAATGGGTGAGGTACATATTGAAGGGGTGCATGCAAAAAAGGAAAAAGTCAATAAAGGTGGCAAAGAGGTAGAAAAAGATGTATATTATGCCATCCACGACGGGCAGGAATACCGGGTGGAAGCTCCGAGCACCCTGGATGGAGGTGTCCTCGGCGGCGGGATTACTTCTTTTTACGATTTCTCCATTACTAAGAATGTGGCGACGATGCTGCTGGCATCAGTCCTGCTGCTGTTTATATTCTCAGCAGTTTCCCGGGGTTACCGCGAAAATGACGGCAAAGCTCCAAGCGGTATTCAGAACTTCATTGAACCAATATTCATGTTTATCCGTGATGAAGTGACCCGCCCCATGATTGGCGAGCACAAGTATGAGCGCTTCCAGCCATTCATCATGACCCTGTTTTTCTTTATCCTTTTTTGTAATCTGTTGGGATTGATTCCCTTCTTCCCCGGGAGCGCCAACGTCACAGGCAATCTTGCCGTAACGCTTGTGCTGGCGGTATTCACCTTTTTGGTGACGAATCTGAATGGCAATGGCCACTACTGGCAACACGTACTTTGGATGCCGGGCATTCCGGCATGGGTGAAAATCATCCTCACCCCTGTGGAAATTCTCGGCCTGTTCATCAAGCCTTTTTCCCTGATGATTCGATTGTTCGCCAATATCTCTGCGGGGCACATCATTATCCTCAGCCTCATAGGCCTTATCTTCCTCTTTGGTAAAAATGGCCAAAGTGTAGGTGGTGCTGCTATGGGAGCTGTTATCGGCGGGCTGTTCACGGCATTCATGAACCTTATCGAATTGCTGGTTGCTTTCCTTCAGGCATTTATTTTCTCCATCCTTACGGCCAGTTACATTGGAGCCGCAGTGGAGGAAGGTCACCATCACGAAGAGGCGCATCACTAATTTTAAATATTTTTTACCATCTAAATATCAATAAAATGGGAGCAATTGGAGCAGGAATCGCAGCCTTGGGCGCCGGAATCGGCGTAGGTCTTATCGGTAGCCGTGCCATGGATGCCATCGCACGTCAGCCGGAAGCTGTAGGCGATATCCGCAACAACATGATCTTGACGGCAGCCCTTGTAGAAGGTGCTGCGCTGTTCGCCATCGTAGTAGGTCTTTTGGCCGGCTAATTTTTCGGCGACGGAAAAACATCAGCCGGGCCGAAGCGGTTGGCTCTCGGTCCGGCTCCATTTGAAAAGACCATAATTTAAATTAACATGTGGCAAATTTTATTCCTGGCTGATTTCTCTGTAATCAAACCCGATCCGGGATTGATTGTCTGGACTTCCATCATT
>CAYTNI010000342.1:0-3695 GCA_964439115.1 uncultured Saprospiraceae bacterium | reverse complement strand
ATCGGCGATATAGAGCCGGGGCAGCCGGGCGAAGGCCTGTTCAATCGCGGCGTTGAGTTCCATGCCCTCTGCCCTTAACTGATTGGTAAAATCTACCAACAAAATGGAATTTTTGACCTCAATGCCTGCCAGACCGATAAAGCCAATAATCGCGATAAAAGACATGGGATTGCCCGTGAGCCAGAGCATGGAAATCCCCCCGATGATGCCTAAAGGAATGACCGACAATACAATAAGAATACCTTTGAAAGTTTTGAATTGAAGGATCAGTACGGCGATAAAAAGGAAAACGGTAAAAATAATGACCGTTAGGAAACCTCCGCCAAAGGCATCGCCCTCACTCTCGGCCTCACCGGACAATTTGAAATAGTACCCTTCAGGCATTGACAGTTGCTCCAATTGGGGAACGACTGCTTGTAAAACGTCATTGGCCAGGACTCCTTTTTGGGTAGAGGAGGTGATCTTCACAAACCTGTTTTTGTTGAAGTGGTTAATCGTCGTGGGCGATGTTTCAAAGGCTGTAGCAGCAAGCTGGCTTAGCGGAATGGCTGTTCCTGCAGCGTTATCCACGTACAAGTTTTGCAAAGTACTCAGGGTCGCGTTTTTGTCGTCAGACGACCTGATTACGATATTATAATCCTCGCCTTCGTCATTGGTAAAAGTGCCCATCTGGAATCCGGCGACGGCCAAGCGGATCGTTCGGTCAATGTCTGCCGTAAACACGCCCAGCGTGCGGGCTTTTTCGCGGTTGATATTGACCTTGATATCTGTTTTGAGGGTATTCAACTCATTGGTCACGTACATGGTCCCCTCGTGGGCACGCAACACGCTCTCTACCTGGGAAGAAAGCGCTCTGAGGGTATCCAGGTTGTCTCCAAATACCCGAATCGAGATGGGTGCCTCAATGGGGGGACCCTGTTCAAAATCATTTACCTCGATCTGCGCGAAGGGGAATGAAGCAAATTGAGCGCGCAAATCGTTGATCAGGCTTGTTTTAACTTCAGGTTTGGCCTCCCGGTCCAATTGAACAAACACCTGCGCAAAATCAAATTTTTCGCCTTGCTGCGGAATATTGTAATAAATCCGTGGGTTTCCTTTGCCTACATTAGTGGTAAAGTAAGCGATTTGCTCATTTTGCCGCAGGCTATCTTCTACCATTTTGGCAATGCGGTCAGCCTCTTGCAGGCTTGTTTGCAGGGGCATTTTGATATTGACCAAAAAGATGGGTTTCTCTGAAGTAGGGAAAAGCTTGAATCCAATGATGGGAAACAGGGACAAGGAGGCCCCGAAAAGGGCAAAACAAACCACGAGGGTGAGGATAGGGCGTTGGAGTGCCCGCTTCATCAGTTTGGCATAGGTAGCACTAATGACGCGCTTGAGCAGGCGCAGAAAAACATTTCCTTCGGAGTGTTGGTGCTCTCTCAACACCCTGCTGGCAAAAAAAGGCACAACGGTAAGCGACACCAACATGGAAGCGATCACGCTGGTGATCACTGCCAGGGGGAGTCCTCTGACAAACTCGCCCGGACCTCCGGGTAAAAACACCAAAGGCAAAAAAGCAATTACCAAGGTGGCTGTGCAGCCGATTACGGCCAGGGTAATTTGTTTGGTCGCTTTGATAGCGGCTTCTTGCCGGGAATAGCCCTCCCGCAGCCAACGCTCTATGTTCTCTACCACCACGATGCTGTCATCTACCAGCAACCCAAGCGATACCACCAATCCGACAATACTCAATTGGTTGAGCGAAATCCCGAAAGCATGGAGCCCTACCAGACCCAGTGCCAATGACAGCGGAATAGCAATCATCACCACCAACGAAGCCCTTCCCCCTAAAGGCGCCAGGGTAATTAATACCAATAAGATAGCGATCAAAAAATCGGCACCCAGACCCGACAGGCGGAGGCTTACATTATCGGCCTGATCAAAATGCCTGACCATCGTCATGTTGGCGGGCAGTGTTTGTTCGAATGCTTCCAGAACAGGAAGATATTGCCGCTGGGTAACGCTGATATTGCTGCCCGCCTTTTGCGCTGCATTGACCAACACACAGCGGTAGCCATTTAGCCGTGTAATATGTTTTTCCGCCTCGTTCCTGAAATCCACTGTAGCCACATCCTTGAGATACACAATGTTTCCATTGGCATTATAAATGACTGTTTCGGCTATATCCTCCAGACTAATAAATTTTCCGCTGGTTTTTACATTAAACGTCTTATTCCCTGCAGTAATACTTCCGCCGGGAATATTCACCGACTCGCTTTGAATGCTTCCCAGAACCAGGTTTAAGGGGATCTTCAGCGCAGACAGCTTATCCAGCTGCAAAACAATGCTCACTTCCTCATCCGGAGCGCCCGAGACCTTGACTTTTTTCAAGTCCACCACCTTCTCCAGTTCTTCCTTCAGTGCGTCCGCTTGCTTTTTCAAATCTGCATACGCGGCATTTTCACTGATTAATGCCACTTGCAAAATATTGACATCGCTGGGATCAACTTTCCGAACATCAATACTCAGGATATCTTCCGGCAAATCTGAGCGGATGGCATTTACCTCCCGCACCACTTCCTGGTATTTATTGTCAACATCTACCCCGTACCTGAATTCGACGCGTATAACCGCCAATCCATCTTCTATGGAGGTCACTATTTCGTCTATGTCCTCCAGTTCGTAGAGCCTGTTTTCTATAGGCTTCACCACCAACTCTTCCATATCCTGGGGACTTGTGCCCGGATAAACCACCACAATCGGGTAAGTGGGAGGATTGATCTGGGGATCTTCTGCCCTGGGCATGGTAAGCAGCGTTACCAGGCCTACCGCGGCAACCATCACAAACATTACCAAGGTAAACTGATAATTTTTTACGGAAAAATCTATCAAATTCATGGGACTAATTATTGGATAATGGTGATGGTAGAAGTCGCATTCAGAAAAGCAGTGTTGGTAAGCACGACGGATGGAACGTCCTCCAATCCTGATTTTACCTGTACAAAGTCGTTGTCAAAACCTGCAATTTCTATCGCCTGTCGTTTTACTTTACCATCGGGTAACGGCACAAAAACAAAGGCATTTTTGCCATCTGCCTCTATCACGGCCTCATAGGGGATAGCCCTGTATTGCTGCACCACATTGGTGCGGATATGGGCGGTACCAAACATCCCTATCGCGGGAGTCAGTCTGCCAATATCCACTTTAATCTCTACCTGCAGGGAGCCACTTCCCCTTTCAGCGGCCAATGATTTTCTTGTCACCTTTCCGGTGAAAATTTTATCCGGGAAAGCATCCAGGACAACCTGTGCGGCATTGCCTGTTTCGACCAGTGCCCAGTCCTTATCTGCCAGTCCTACCCTCAGCACCCAGTCCTCGCTGTTATTGGGGTGAATTGCCAGCACAGGCATTCCCCCTGCGATAATTTCGCTTTCATTGGCCAGTTTTTTGGTCACAAAACCATCTTCCTTCGCATAAATAAAAGCGTAGTGCTTATTAAAGCCGATCGCTTCCCATTGTTTTTCTGCAATAGCATACGCGGTGGTAGCGTTCTGTAGCTGTTCCAGCGTCGCAACGCTGTCGCGGTAAAGATTTTCGGCTCTTTGCAAATCTCTCTTCGCTTTTTCCAGTCCCAGGGTTGCCTGATCAAAAGCGGCATCCAATTCATCGGTTTTCAGCGCGGCCAGGAGAGTTCCCTTTTTAAAAAACGCTCC
>CAYTNI010000341.1:0-3728 GCA_964439115.1 uncultured Saprospiraceae bacterium | reverse complement strand
AAGAAGTGAAACTGTAAAACAGGATTTTATCCTCCTTGCGGCCACCAAGCCCACCCGCACTGCCAAGTCCGGGCAACTGAATCTCGCGGCGGTTGCGGCCGTCATAGTCCATTTGGTAAATCCTACCGGTGGCATGTTCGAGGTAACTTACAAAAAGCTGGCCACCTCCTGTCGCTACACTCTCCAGGAGGTTCTCAGATTCAGGAATTATCTCCACCCAATTGGCTTCTGCCGGACGGGCTGGATCTACTGCCGCCATCCGATATTTGGGAGCTCCAATATCCGTGAGCACCAGAAATTTGCCCTGATGATGGTCAACTACTGTATTTTTATTGGCATATCCTTCAAACAGGGGTGTCATAGGCCCATCGGTGGCGAGATTTTTGTAATAAGTGGCAAAGCCATCCGTACCCGGGGAAGCATACAGAATAAAGTACCGGTGGTCTTCCGTAACGCCCCCGTAGTGGTAAAAGTCAGGGTTGGCCTTATCTTCATAAATGAGTACGTCTTTTGACTGCTCATCTCCCAGGCGATGGTAATATACCGAGTGGTACTGGTTGTTGCCGCTCAGTTCGGCTCCTTTGGCGGGCTCGGGATAGCGGCTGTAATAAAAACCATCCTTGTGCCAGGAGGCACCGGAAAACTTCACCCACCGCAACACGTCGGGAAGCATCCGCCGCGTTGCTATTTCCATCACGCGAATCTGCTGCCAGTCAGAGCCTGCCTCCGACTGGGCATAGGCCATATAACGATTGTCGTCTGATGGGCCGAGTAGGCTAATGGATACAGTACCATCGGAAGATAGCGCGTTGGGGTCAATAAATACCTCGGGCGTGCCATCCAGGCCTTTTTGGATATAAATGACAGCCTGGTTTTGAAGGCCGTCGTTTTTATAATAAAGAAAATAATCCCCAGCCTTGACCGGAGTAGAATACCTGGGGTAGTTGATGAGTTCGGTAATTCGGTTTTTCAGGGTGCTCCGGTATGGAATTTGCGATAGATGGTCAAACGTCACCTCATTTTGTTGCCTGACCCAAGCCTCTACTTCAGCAGCAGTATCTATCTCCAGCCAGCGGTATGGGTCAGCAACCTGGATGCCGTGGTAGTTGTCTGTTTGCGAAACTGCGCGCGTTTTGGGATACTTCACCTTTTTGATTTGAGGGTTACTTTGGCCAAAAGAAGCAATGACCCAGAGCGAAAATGCAAAGAAAAGTAAGATTCGCATGATTTTTTGTTGTTTTTAGTCCTCAAAATTAATCTATTTGGCAGCAATAAGTGTTAATTCCACGAATCATAAGGCTAAAAAATTAACGTCTTGAGTCAACTTACCACCGCTGCCGAGGCTGCTCCGAAAATAAGGCTTTATTTCCTGGATGCCTTGCGGGCTTTTGCTATTTTGATGATGCTTCAGGGGCATTTTGTGGATACGTTACTTGCCCCGGAATTCAGAGACCTTAGCAATCCTTTCTTTAGCCTTTGGACGTTTATGCGCGGACTAACCGCCCCTGTTTTTTTTACCGTTACCGGTATCGTTTTCGTTTTTCTGCTATTGAAGGAACAAAAGCCCCTCCGCGAACACGTACGCGTGCGCAAGGGAATCCGGAGAGCATTCATGCTGCTTGCATTGGGGTATCTACTGAAGTGGAACCTTTTCGCTGTGTTGACTTTAAATTTCCACAGCTATCATTTTGTAGTGGATGTGCTTCACGTCATCGGCCTGGGATTACTTCTTTTAATCGGTATTTACGCCGCACACCGCACCTGGGGGTTTTCTTTTCCCATAGTTGCAGGTATCCTTGGTATAATTATTTTTTTGATGTTTCCTGTAGTGGAAGCCCTGGACTGGTCGGCATCCCCTCGCTTTTTGGCGAATTATTTCACCATGAAAAACGGCTCTACCTTTAATATTTTCCCATGGTTGGGATATACGCTGATGGGTGGGGTCATCGGTTCCGTGGCTCATTACCGCACCGGATGGTTCAAAAAATGGTGGATGCCGCTGGCTTTACTCAGCGCTGGGTTGTGGTTGCATTTCAGTAGTTACACCATATTTAGCAACATCAGTCATGTACTAGCCTCCGAATTGTCGCAGAAATGGCTGGCCAATCAATATATTTTCTGGCGCTTCGGGCACGTCCTAATCGTATTATCCGTATTTATTTTCCTTGAACAAATTCTTAAAAAAGGCTTCCATCCACTATTCCTCAAAATCGGTTCTGAAACACTGACCATCTATGGCGGTCATTACGTGGTGCTCTACGGTACCTGGCTTGGTATCGGGCTTTCACAACTTTGGTACCGCCAACTCGACCCTCTGCAAGTAGTTGTAGGGGCACTTTTGTTCGAAGCCGTATTCATCCTCCTGATTGCCCATATCGAGCAGGTTAGATTTCGATTGACCTCGGACTTAATCCTTCCTGCCGCAAAAGCCTACCGCCGATTCCGAATCTTAGTACTTCGATATATTCATCGGATAATAATGCGCCACAAGCATGAATATCCCACCCTCGCAGGTTGGTTGTCAGCTTACGCCTATCGCGCCCTCTGGTTTGTATTTCAAATGATTCCCCTGCGCGCACTGAAGAAATAATACCCTTTTGTAAACTAATCATCCGCCACAGAATTTTAAATAAAAAAAGCAAGCCATGACCAGAATCTACTTCAGTCTGACACTCCTTCTCTCGGCCTTTACAGCCCTTGCACAATCCCCCGTGGATTACAGCACTTCTATTTTTGATGCACACACCGCCGTGGCCAACAAGAACATGGAATATCTCCAATATGCGGTGCACAGCGAAGATATTGCGGTCATTGAACAAAAAAGAGCTGCGCTTATTCAGCAAATTCAGGCATCCCTCCAGACGGTAAAGTCCATGCCCCCTTTTCAGGGCGATAGTAGGCTGCGCGACGAAATTGCCGGCGTATTGCAGGTATATCTTGAATCCTATCAGTCGGAGTTTCAAAGGGTCAACGCCCTAAAACAGACCAGCAAGGAATCCTTTGAAGCTATGGAGCAATACCTGAAAGCCTCCGATGCGGCAGAGAAAAAACTGTCAGCCGCCTCCGAGCGCGCACAGTCCGCACAAACCGCGTTCGCCCAAAAGCATCGCATCCAGCTGGTGGAAGATGAAGAAAAAGCCGCCGGCGCTAAAACCCTTACGGAACTGAATAGCTATCATCGGGCCATCTTCCTGCCTCTTTTCAGAATCACCAAAAAAGATACCGAATTCTCCAACGCACTTTCAGCACAGGATGCCGCCAAAATGGAGCGCGCAAGAGGCGAACTGGAAACTGCCGCCCGCGAAAGTCTCGCATTCCTGAAAACGGTGCCCGACTTCAAGGGCGATAGCGCCTATCGCACCGCTGCTGTTGCCCAGGCCGGTTTTTATCTCGAAATGGCTACCGGTGCCTACAAAACCATGGCAGAAGTGGTGCGCAAGGCAGATAAAATAACCAATACCGATGTGGATGCCTTCAATAAAGCGGTAGCACAAAGCAACGAGCGCGCTCCGGCTGTCGGCGAAGCCGTGAATGCCGCTGCCAACGCCCTGTTCAAAGCCCATGTGCCCAAACCTATTCCTACTAAAAAGTTGTAATCCCCGCTGCCAAACAGAAACCATTGCGGTGGAGAATTGCCTGAATCCGCATGGCATCTATCTCCCATAGGAGTTTAGAATTAACAAATAGCCTCCTGAAGCCAATAACTGCAACATAAAACATAAAAAAAG
>CAYTNI010000340.1:0-3734 GCA_964439115.1 uncultured Saprospiraceae bacterium | reverse complement strand
AATGGCCAGCTCCAGCAGCTTTTCTACATTAGCCACATTGGCGATGGGCAGAAGCAGGTGTTCGCTTTTTCCCGCCTGGCTTTGGTTCAGCAGATCCGCATCGCTTTCTGATTCCACTACTATTTTTTTGGCTGCTTTTTCAGTAGCAAAGGATGCCACAATACAGGTAATAAAAATGAGAATAATGGTTCCGTTCAGCACGTTCTTATCTAATATCCCGGCATTGTAGCCTACCAATATCACCGCCAGTGTTGCGGCGGCATGCGCGCTGCTCAATCCAAAGATTAGCTGCCGCTGGGCTTTGGAGTACTTAAATACCAATTGGGTAAACCAGGCCGCTATCCATTTACTACTGAGAGCCACTACCGAGAGCGTTCCGGCCACGATTAACGCCATTGGTCCACTGAGAATTACCGCCACATCTACCACCATGCCCACACTAATGAGAAAGAAGGGAATGAATAAGGAATTCCCTATAAACTCAATGCGATTCATCAGAGCGGATGAGTGTGGTATGAGCTTATTGAGTGCCAAACCAGCCACAAAAGCACCAATGATAGGTTCTACCCCGGCAACCTCTGCCAAAAAAGCGGCAAAAAAAACCACGGAGAGTACAAAAATGTAATGGGAATGTTTCTCACTCTCCAACTTCCGAAAAAACCACTTGGCGATTCTCGGAATAATCAGAAACATGATGGCTGAAAAAATGGCCAAAGAAACCCCCAGCCGCAACCAAAATCCCTGATTGAGATTACCCTCACTATTGGCCATAATCACAGCCAATAATATGAGTACTGCAGTATCTGTCAGAATCGTACCGCCCACGGCAACAGCCACTGCCTGGTTCTTAGAAATACCCAGCTTGCTTACGATGGGGTAAGCTACCAAGGTATGCGTAGCAAACATACTTGCGGTCAAAAAACTGGCGTTGACGTCGAATTTCAGTAAATAAAAACACACCGGATAGCCAATACTCAAAGGCACCATAAAAGTCAGAAAACCGAACAACATGCTCTTGTTCCGATTGTACCTGAACTCATTCAAATCCAGCTCCAGGCCTGCGATGAACATGATGTAGAGCAACCCAATGGTAGAAAAAAGTGTCACTGCCGAGCTTTGTTCTAGGATATTTAGTCCGTGCGGGCCGATAACGACCCCGGCGAGGATTAGACCAATAATTCCGGGAATATTCAGGCGACGCAACAGGATGGGCGACAGCAGAATAATAAACAGAATCAGAGAAAACACCAGCACCGGGTTTTGCAATGGAAGCTCAAACTCGTGTATCAGATGTTTGAAAAACTCTGTCATACCGTCTTTTTTCCAGTTTCGGATTGATTTGTCAACGCCTTTCAATCAGTCTGCCGACTGACCTGGGGAGATTGCCGCAATTTCGCAATTTTACAACTTATTTTTCTGGGAATATTGTGCTCCCGTATTATGGCAATCATATTATCTCTATGCCACAGGAAGATGTATTCAGCATACACGGTTAATTCATGAGATTCACCACGCAACCACGTGGAGGCTCAATGTCAAAAAGGCGCAGTATTCTTGGTTTGAATGCTCACAACCTGCTCAGGTTCCGCAAAATGTGCGAAACTCCGGGTTCGGGACGGCTGGTGCCTGTTTAAAGCTTTCCCATTCGGGGGCATCCGAAAATGGTTGAGTTACCGCATCCAGCAGTTCAAAGAAAGGACGGAGGTCTCCCTGCAGCGTTGCAGCGGATAACGCAGCTTCCACTAAATGGTTTCTGGGAATGATGCCGGGATTATATTGTTGCATGACTTCGCGTGCTTTTTCAGTGGGTTCCGGCTGTCGGGAAAGGCGTTGTTCCCATTTGGCCAGCCACTCCTGGGCGGCTTTTTCCTGCCACCAGCCTGCTGTAGGTTTATCCGAGAGTGAGAGTTGATAAAAGGTAAGGGTGAAATCCGCCTTTAGAGCTGCCATCCAATTAAGGAGGTCCTGAATCAATGAGGCATCCTCTTTTTCCGGACTGAGTAAGCCAATTTTTTTGCGCATGAGCTCCAGTCTGTATCGTTGAAAGGTGGCGGGGAAGGTTTCCAGCGCGGCTTGAGCCATGGCCACGGCTTCCTCCTGACTTTCGTGAAGGAGCGGTATTAAGGTTTCGGCAAAGCGGATTAAGTTCCAATGTGCCATTTGCGGTTGCTTCCCGTAAGCATAGCGCCCATCATGGTCTATGGAACTAAACACGGTATTGGGGTGGTACGTATCCAAAAAGGCACAGGGGCCATAATCTATGGTTTCCCCGGAAATGGCCATATTATCGGTATTCATCACGCCATGAATGAACCCTACGGAGAGCCATTGCGCTACCAGTGCGGCTTGTCGGTTTATGACGGCATAGAGGAACTTGACATAAGGATTGTCCTGATCTGCCAGTTCTGGATAATGCCGGCGGATGGTATAATCTGCCAGTTCTTTCAATATGGGAATATCACGCAGGGCTGCGGCGTATTCAAAAGTACCCACTCGGATATGACTATCGGCCACGCGGGTAAGCACCGCGCCTGGAAGGGGAGCTTCCCGGTAAACGGCCTCTCCGGTGAGTGCGACGGCGAGGCTTCTGGTGGTAGGAATGCCGAGGGCGTGCATAGCTTCACTAATGATGTACTCTCTCAGCATGGGGCCGAGCGCAGCTCTGCCATCTCCTCTGCGTGAAAATGGGGTCTGCCCGGAACCTTTGAGTTGAATATCAACCCGACGCCCCTGTGGGCTGATTTGTTCCCCCAGTAAAACAGCGCGACCATCCCCCAGCATGGTGAAGTGGCCAAACTGATGGCCAGCGTAGGCTTGAGCAATGGGCTCAGCGTCGGGTGGCAAAAGATTACCGGCAAAGATAGCCGAACCTGTTTCACCCTGGAGCGCATCGGGGTCGAGGCCAAGGTCTATTGCCAGGGACCTGTTCAACACCAATAATCTGGGATCAGATACCGGTACCGGGCTGGTTTTGGCAAAAAAACGGTCGGAAAGGCGGCTGTAGCTTTGTTCAAGTTGCCAGCCACCCTGGATAGCATAGGGTTGGTCGCCGGTCATGGAGCTTTTGTTGAATATTATCCTGGTTAAATACGGACTTTCTTCAGGCGTTCCATATCGCGCTTGTTGTCCTTCTCTTTAATGGAATCGCGTTTGTCATGGGTTTTTTTGCCTTGAGCAAGTACGATTTCGAGCTTGGCGAGTCCGCGTTCAGAGAGGTATAAGCGATAGGGTACGATGGTGAGCCCCCGTTCCTTGACGCGGCGCTCCAGTTTGCGCAGCTCCGGTCTTCTGAGGAGGAGGCGTCTGATTCGCCGGGGATCGTGATTGGCGTAGGTACCATATTCATACTCTGCGATAAACAGGGATCTGACGTAGAGGTCGCCATCCTGGAAAATACAGTAGGCGTCCGAAAGGTTGGCGTTTCCGTTGCGGATAGATTTGATCTCAGTGCCCTGCAGCACGATGCCGGCCTCGAAGGTGTCGAGGAAATGGTATTCATACGCAGCTTTGCGATTGATGATCTCTACCGATTTTGTTTTCTTCTCTGCCACTTTATCTGAATTTTCCTGTGAACTGTGGAAGATATACATTTTAGAAGAAGATAAAGTTCGTTTTCCAAAATTTAGTTTTCCGGCAATCACTTTTTTGGGGGAGGTCCGATCAAAGGGCTTGTTTTTTGGTTATTCAAGGCAAATTTCTACCTTTGTTATCAAAACCAAGCTACATGTCCGGAC
>CAYTNI010000339.1:0-3747 GCA_964439115.1 uncultured Saprospiraceae bacterium | reverse complement strand
AGGAAAGGATATCAAAGGAGATGGCAAGCAGCCCCAGAGGGGCGAAAGGTCAATAGAAACAAGGAATCACCTACCGTTGAAAGCCCCAGAGGGGCGGCACCACTATCCACCCCTGGCAAATACCTATTCCAATTTATACCTCCCCTTGGCGTTTGAGGTAAAGTGCCATGCGCCTATCCCGCGGATGTCACCAAGAACAACAATACCTGACATTTCAAGTGACCTATCGCCCCGCCGGGGATTGCATCCATATAAAGCACCAGAAATTCGATAAGCCATACACAACCATAGTTGGCTTTTCGCCCCATCCCGGAGGGATTACAGGTTTGTAGCAATCAATTTTTGGGTAGAGCTGCGACCCCGGAGGGGTCGTACCTAAAATTCGGCAACCTTTGAAATAAATATTCCACCTCTTCCGGGCGCAGCTATTATGCGCTAGAGTTCGGGAAAACCCAGTACGCCCAATTCAAATGATCCTTTTGAAAAATTTATACCATTTTAAATCTACTTTATGGTTTGCACGCCTTTCACCGTATGACCGAACAAACCAGAATTTTATGCGACACTTTGGTTTGCAACTCACGAGAAAAAACCACCTCCATTTTTTGGATTAGCTTATCTGATTTTGTAGAATTCAGATTAAACCTTTATCCGCTAAAAAAACTCTCCGGTTTAAAATCGGAAAAAAGCCGGGGTGTTTAAGAAAATCATCTGGCTTGATGGGGCGGCGAACCTCATAAACTAAAAATATTCACAACATTATGCTATCTTCAACCCTGGAAACTCCGGGGATGATAGAAAGAAAAAATTTCACCCTTAGAAAATCTTCGGTTAGTTCGGCTGTTGGCTTAAAACAATGATAACTTCAATAGAGTCCTTCGCAAATGCGATTTCTTTCTTCTCTTTTTGTAAGCCTATTCACTGCAATAATCTTGCTGCTTCAATCGGCGCCATCGCATGCCCAACCTCAAATCCAAACCGTAGAAAAAAACAATTTCACCCTTCACTACAAATTATGGTCAAAAGAGGGCGGCATGCCACACTGGCATGTAGGCGGGTTTTTTCAAGATAGCCGCGGGTACATCTGGATGCAAAACCAGGCGTTCCTGACCCGATTTGACGGAAAGTCTTTCCTGGTGTACGACACCTTAGACATCAGCCCGGTCACCCTGCCCAAGGCTTTTTTCGGAGAGGATATCCGTGGAAATATCTGGTACTTTCTCTCCACGGATAGCGTGCCCACTATCCAAATTCTTAATCCCTTCACCCGGAAAATTAAATCGCTCGAAGCCTACACCGGGCAAAAAGACTTTGCTCAGGAAATCCAATATTTGTATTCCATTGACAAAATTGTTTATGCCATCTCTACAAAATCCCACAAAGTGTGGCAATACGACGGGAAATGGAAACTTATCTTTGACAATCAAAGCCCCGGATCCATCAAGCGCTGCGGTTTTTACCTTCCCGGGCCTGAGGACACCTTCTGGTTTGGAGATGGGCTGAACGAATTCTCCCTACTCGACAAAACAGGGGGCATCCTGAAACAATTTCCCAAAATTTCTGACAAGGAAACCCTGATTTCCTACTTTCAAAAACAAATTCATACCTACACAGCCAATCCTGAAAATCCCGATTTTCTAAAATCCCAACCTCTGCTGGATGAACTTCAAAAAACTTACCCGTCCGAGGGCGCCGCACTCCCCTGGCTCTTCCCCGGCTGGGGTAATGCCGAATATCTTGCGTTGCTGAAAGCCATGATTTATTATGACCAGCAACTCGGTCAACCCATGCTCTTTGACCTCAAAAGCAAACAGCGCTTTGACCTGTTGGCGGAAGCCGAAGGAGCCTTTGACCAACCATTAACGACCAATTTAATATACCCGCCCTTTCAATGCGACTTTATCGCCGTGAATCCAGGGATTCAGTCAACCGGAGTTCTCATGATTCCAATCAATGGAAAAGGACTCCTCCAAGTGGAGATTAAACCCAAAAGATTCCAAACCCTTGCCCAAAACACCAGAATTCGAACCCTTACATTCCTCAATCCAGAGACGCTGCTGGCAGTAGCCGCCATGGAAACCCCAAATCTTTTTGAAATCAATACCCGTATGGGTACTACAAAAACCCTACCCTGGGGTTATGGCCCCTATAGCGGTACAGTGCAAGGACAGTACCTCTGGATGAGCAACCGCAACATGAATCTGGAGCGCCGCAATCTCAACTATCAACTGGCAGACACCTACCCTCGGCCAACCATCCATCAAAAAACCCCGAATCTTGAAATCAGATCTATCACCCAGGCCTCCGACAGCACGATATGGTATGCCACCCAAATAGGCATAGTGTCTCTCAATCTAAACTCCCGAAAGGCACGTTTTGTAGTCAGCGACAGGGAAGCCTGCTGGATTCACCAGGACCGAAAAGGCACACTCTGGGCAGCCACTGCCAGAGGCATCTACCACTTCGACAGCGGTGAATTCTATCTGGAGGAAATACAGGGAAAAAGTTTGCGCGTAGAACATATCTATGAAAGTCCGGATGGGTATTTTTGGCTGGCCACTTTTCATGGACTGGTCAAGTGGAAGCCGTTTTCAGATAGCACGGAAGTATTTGACAGTTCGTTAGGTTTCATCAGCAACCAACTCCATGCTGTATATCCCGACCAGCGCGGAAGGCTTTGGATGAGCAGCAACGATGGCATCATGGCATTCGACCCCGAGGAGCGCAAGGTGGTCAATTTTACCACCGCAGACGGGCTCGCAGACAATGAGCACAATTACCTGGCACACATCCGTGGCGCGGATGGCCGGCTTTACTTTGGTGGTATCAGGGGCGTCACTGCCTTTCAACCCGATGATTTTCCGGGGTTTGAAGATTTCTCCCTAAACAAGCTGAACATAGACAAAATTCAACAGCTCAACCGTGACGGCCAATATTTGCCTCCGCTTTTTTCGGGCATTGCGCCTGACAGCATCATCAGCCTGGATCGCTCGTGTATCCAAACCATATTCCAACTCAGTTTGCCTGATTTTAACAGCAACGAATTGACCTTTGAGTGGCGCATGGATGGACTTTTTCCTCAATGGTCGCATTTCGCTCCGGAAGATGGCCTGATTATTTCCGGGATTCCTCATGGAATGAGTCAGCTGGAAATCAGGGTGAGCCCCAATGCCAACCTGCTTCAAACCGATATTTACCGCTTTTCCCTTTACAAAGCCTATTATTTTTACCAACAAACCTGGTTTAGAATCCTGGCGGTTTTATTAGCCGCAGCTTCTATCTACTTGTTGCTTCACCGCCGCACCGCCGCCCTGGAAGCCAACAATCGCGCTTTGGAGGAAAAAGTATCAGAACGAACCGCTACCATTCTGGCCCAAAAAAAACAACTCGAACAAATTGACCAGGCCAAAACCCAATTGTTCAACAACATCAGCCATGAATTCAGGACTCCGCTCAGCATTATCCAGGGGAATACTGAAAAACTAAAAATTGACCTGTCTAATCTTCCAGGACATCAAAAGCCCCTTCAGCAAATAGAAAAACAAACGGAAATCCTCACCAATATGATTGATGATGTGATGGATCTTTCCAAACTCCAGATGGGCGCCATGGC
The DNA here is from genome assembly GCA_964439115.1 of uncultured Saprospiraceae bacterium. Classification (GTDB taxonomy): domain Bacteria; phylum Bacteroidota; class Bacteroidia; order Chitinophagales; family Saprospiraceae; genus UBA2329. The sequence goes on along the minus strand of CAYTNI010000339.1, from coordinate 134 downwards.
CAGTCAGACAGAACCCGTGGCCTGGAACGCCTTTATTCGACGCACCTTTGCCATGTTCGACGGATTGGCTAAGCGCAAACAGCTCCAGTTTCACCTGGAGATTAATCCCACGATAGAAACGCACTGCCTGATTG
>CAYTNI010000338.1:0-3775 GCA_964439115.1 uncultured Saprospiraceae bacterium | reverse complement strand
AACGCGGTAGAGGCCCTGCGAAGGGCTCGAGTCGGATTTATTCAATCAAAAACGCAAGAGGCACCGGCAGTGTGGTGGAATGGCCGAATTTTTCAAAATTAATCATATCATGGCTTTTGTTGATGAAAACATCATTGATGAGGTGATTGACCAGCTTGAGCTGGAAGAAGGTGCTTATGAAGCAGCAGTTCGCGAAATGGAGGAAGCTCAGCCTGTATTGTCGGCGTATTTCTGGTCGGAGAACTTTGAATTGTTCACCGATGATGAAAGAGCTTACCTGCAATATTTAGCCCTAATCATTTGGAAAGCCTATATTACGGTCAACGGCTCATCCGCGAAGATTAGTGAGGAACAGATCAGTGAAGCGGAGGAACAAAACTGGGCTCGGTTGGAGGAAGTAAAATCTCCTGTATTTAGGGAACGTGCAGGCATCTTTTTTGAGCATTATTTCCAGGAAGACCTTTTAGCTTTTGCAGAGGATGCACTTTTAGACGATGAGGAGGATGCCATTGTCACCAAAGAAGGCCGTGAACCATTATTTGTGACGCTCAAGACGGTGATTGATTTGATGGATGCGGGCCGTGGATGATAATTATTCCAGTTGGGGGTTATTCTGCTTTTTGGGTCTGAAATCCAGCATCATGGAAATAATGTGTGAAAAAGTGTTCTGCGATGAGCCCAGATCGGTGAAGGCGTAATCCAATGAAAAGGAGGCAACTTTCAATCCCAGCCCGATACTTGGACGCACCCCGAGCAATTCGGTACCTCCGAAGGCAAGTTCGCGCTGAAACTGACTGGCGCCACCGCGAAGAAAGATGAACCTCTTGTAATCTATTTCCAATCCCAGTGCCGGATCAATGCTAAAGGGGTCAGCGGAGATCAGGGTGTTTCTGCGGCCATCAGTTGTAGCTATCAGGTCAATTTCCGGGGCAATACCTATTTGATTAATAGCAAAACGGCGATACAGTCCAATCATGAATTGTGGGCGGGTAATCTCTATACTATTGATGGGGACCTCATTATTGGTTAGGTCGAGTACTTCTTTTTCGGCTTCCGTAAAACTAAAGGACCAGGCATTGAAAGTGGTGGTAATGTCGCGTGCCAGGATGCCGAATCGCCAGTTCGACCAGCGGTACTGAAGCCCTAGGTCGGCACCGAATCCCCAGGAACTGGCAAATGGGCCAATTATGCGGTGAATGATTTTAAGATTACCTCCTATGGCGAGACCCTCTTGGCCAGGTTTGAGCAATTGAGCATAACTCAGCAAAAATGCATAATCGGCGGCTGAAAACTCACGAAGATTATCGTAATTGATAGTGCCATCACTTTCATAGAGCGTAAGGGTATTGGGAATCTGGTCAATACCAAATCGTATAAGGGAAAGCCCAATTCTGCGGTAATTGGTACTCAAAGGCAGGACGACCCCGAGGTAGTCAAATTTGCCGACACCGCCGAACCACTCCGAGTGCATGGCGCCGAGTTGAAAGCCTTGGGGTAGGTCAATGGCTGCGAGGCCTGCTGGGTTCCACACCCCGGAAGTAACATCTGCTCCACCGGCGACAACGGCGGTACCCATTGCCTGAGCCCTTGCACCTACGCCGATGGCCAAAAACTCATTGCTGTACTTCTGGCCAAGTAGTGGTTGAATCCCAAAGGATACGCTGCCCAAAAGACCAAGTAGCAAAAAAACAGCTCTGAAAACAAATTCAGCCATGAGATGCAGGTTGGCGTATTTAACGTTTTTTTTAAATCGGTATTTTCCGCTTATTGGGATGAAATGATAAGTTCTCTCTTTTACCAACAAGTTTTAGAGCGAAAAGGTGGGCTAAAAATAGAGTAATTTATTGGAACCTTCGGGGTAATCAGGGGATGAAATACAATTTGGGTTCTGCCAACTCAAGGGCTGTGGTCTCTTTGATGGCTTCCCGTGCTTCTATGGTATTGGTATTGGGCCAGATGTGAAAACCACCTCTGGAAAAGGGGTCAATTTGCCAAAGCCCCCAAATTCCGTTTTCGTCAATATGACCTTCATAGGTTACCCTGTGTGTGCCGTAAATTTTTAGTGCGGAACATGTCAGGGTATTGAGATCATAGATGCCCGACCACGAAAAATGACCTATATCATCTGCGCCGGTTCCCTCCATGATTCCGTTAGTAAAATCGATTATCAATCGTTTGTGGTGTTTATGGCGGTCGAAGTAGTAATGATAGAAGCCCTCCCAGTTGCCGCTTGGCAGCAGGTGATGGGATTCCGTTTGGGGATTGTCGGGTAAAGCCATAAGCTTTGGTTTTTATATGCCAACAGGGTCAGATTGGGTCAAAAATTGAAGTTCATGGAGTTTGCGGTATGCGCCGGCTTCATTTTGCAGGAGATGTTCCGGCGAACCGAATTCAGCGACCCTGCCTTTTTCGAGCACCAGCACCTTATCGGCATGTCTGATGGTGGAGAGCCTGTGCGCAATGATAATAGAAGTGCGCTTAGCAATCAGGGTTTCAATGGCAAACTGAATAACAGATTCGGTCTCTGTATCTATGGAAGAGGTGGCCTCATCGAGGATAAGAATATCCGGATCAAACACCAAAGCTCTTACGAAGGAGATTAACTGTCGTTGTCCCATGCTAAGTGTGGCTCCGCGCTCCATGACCTGATGCTGGTAACCACCCGGCATTTTTTCAATAAACTCATGAGCGCCAATTAGTTTGGCCGAGGAGACTACCTTCTCCATGGAAATAGAAGAGTCTCTTAGAGTAATGTTTTCAAATACGGTGCCTGAGAACAGAAAAACGTCTTGCAAAACCAGGGCTATGCGTTTGCGGTAGGCATGTAATTCGTAGTCGCGAATATCCCTGCCATCCACGCGGATATGGCCATCCTGAACATCATAAAAGCGGCTCAGCAGACTTATGGTGGTGCTTTTACCTGACCCTGTGCCTCCAACAATGGCTAAGGTTTGACCGGCATCGAGGTGGAAATTTACATCGCGGAGTACATATTCATCGTCTTCGTATGCAAAATTCACTTTCTGGAAGTCAATATCGCCTTTAAACCGCCCGGGGATAAGTTTTCCATTATTTTGAATGAATTCGTGGCGATCCAATAGCGAGAATACGCGTTCGGAGGCCACAAGGCCCATTTGTAGGGTGTTAAACTTATCAGCGAGCATCCGTATTGGGCGGAACAACATGTTGATGTAGATAGGAAAAGCTACGAGTGCACCCAGGGTTACTTCTTGGGTGAGTACCCGACCTGCTCCCCACCACACCATTAAACCGAGCGAGGCTGCAGCGATGATTTCCACAACGGGAAAAAAAACGGCATAATAGAGGATGGAATCAAGGTTGGCCTGAGTATATTCTCTGTTGATGATTTTGAACTTTTGGGCCTCTCGCTGTTCGGTATTAAAAATTTGAACAATGCGCATACCGGTTATGCGTTCTTGCATAAAAGCATTCATTCTGGAAATTTGGGTGCGCACAATCTGAAAGGAGGCTTTTACTTTTTCCTTAAATATATATGCTGAGACAACCAGGAACGGAAGCGTAACCATGCATACCAGGGTGAGCTTCCAACTGGTGAAAAACATGATGCCGAGTACGGCAATAAGTGACAAAAGGTCTGCAATAATGGTGATGATTCCTTCGGAAAATATGGAGTTGATGGCCTCGATATCATTGATGGTTCTGGTGGTGGAGGTACCGATGGGGTTTTTATCAAAGTAACTCAGGCGGAGATTGGTGATATGCCGAAACACCTTAACCCTTAAATCTCTGACCA
>CAYTNI010000337.1:0-3786 GCA_964439115.1 uncultured Saprospiraceae bacterium | reverse complement strand
GCGATGCTTCGCGTCGCCTCAGGAAAGACCGCAGCGCGGCAACTCGCAACCCGGGCCCCTCAGTCGGTGTGGCTGTGTGCAGCCCCACGTGCGTGTAGAGGTGTGTGCGTGTATGCGTGTGTGTACGTGTAGAGACGCGAAGCTTCGCATCTCTCTACCCTAAACCCCGGGTATAACCCAGGAAATACCCCAGGAATCTAACCCCGAAACCATTGCCGTCTGGTGAATATCTCCATGAGGAGACGCGAAGCATCGCGTCTCTACCACCCCAGGAAACACCCAGGAATCATTACCGTCTGGTAATTATCTCTAAGTGGAGACGTGAAGCATCGCGTCTCTACCCCCCCAGGAAACACCCAGGAATCATTACCGTCTGGTAAATATCTCTAAGAGGAGACGCGAAGCATCGCGTCTCTAACCCCCCCAGGAAAACTCCAAATCCAAAAAAATCCTCAAAACCAACCCCTCCATTCCCAACTTACCCCGAATCCGCGTAATCCGCGACAAGAAATCTCCATTACTGCTGGCATGTACATCCCGAATGCATAAATCCTAACCCCTCGCCATACATAGGCCAGGCATTGCCGCTACCCTCCTGCTCAAAGAAGAAAGGTAAGCGCTTCCGGTTGTAGTTGCCGATTTCGTGCATAGAGTCCGAATCGTACAAGCGACCATTCACCATTGTATATCGGATAGTCTCAGAGTTTCTAATATTTTCAAGCGGATTCTTGTCCAACACCAACAAATCTGCCAGTTTGCCAATTTCCAGAGAACCAATTTCCTTATCCATACCAAGATAGCGCGCCCCGTTCCAGGTGGCACTGCGCAGCGCCTGCATGTTGGTCATGCCGCCCTGCTGGAACATCCACAATTCCCAGTGGGCACCAAGCCCCTGGAGCTGGCCGTGAGCACCAAGGTTGATGTTGACGCCGGCGTCCTGCAATTTCTTGCAAGATTTTGCGGTAAGAATATGACCGTTTTGATATTCTTCTTCCGGCGCCATGGTGCGGTGCCTCGCCCTGCTGTCAATGACCGCCCTCGGTGTGAAGCGCAACAGGCGGTCTTTCTCCCATACATTGGTGTTTTGATACCAGAAGTATTCCCCGTTCAGTCCCCCGTAATTTACAATCAGGGTTGGCGTGTTGTGGGTTTCGGTTTGCCTCCAGAACTGGATCACATCATCGTAAAGAGGCGCTACCGGCAGGTTGTGTTCCACGCCCGTATGCCCATCAGCTACCATGGTGAGGTTGTGATAGAAAAAGGACCCACCCTCGGGCACGACGATAATACCCAGTTCGCGTGCGGCCTGCATAACCTGTTGCCGCTGTTCCCTTCGCGGCTGGTTGTAGCTCTTCACGGAAAAAGCCCCAAAGGCCTTGGTTCTTCGAATGGCAGAACGGGCATCGTCCACGCTGTTGATGACCGCCTTGAAATCGCCGTCGGCGCCGTAGAGGATATTTCCGGTAGAATAAAGTCGGGGGCCCGTCATGGTGCCCGCTTTGATCATTTCCGACTGTGAGAAAATCATTTCTGAATTGGAGGAAGGGTCATGTGCGGTGGTTATTCCGTAGGCGAGATTGGCAAAATAATGCCACTGTTGCTGCGGACTGATGCCGTAGCGGAAGTTGCCTAAGTGGCCGTGTACATCAATCATACCGGGCATGATGGTCTTACCTGTGCAATCTATTACTTTGGCATCTCCTGGAATGGCCACCTTTGCCACCGGCCCTAAAGCAAGGATGCGGTTGCCATCAATGACGATGGTGCCCTTTTCAATGACCTCGTCACCGCGCATGGTGATGATGCGTGCATTTTTAAAAGCGATTTTGCCGTCTGGTTTGTCTGATTTCAGCTTCAGTCCTATTTTTAAACCGATTGTGTCAATGGGTGGGATGGTATCCGGGGCTCCTTCCAGGAATTTAAATCTGCGGTTTAGGGTTTCACTGAAGTATTCGTCGCCCAGGGTCCAGAACAAACGCTTGCTATCCGGACTCCAATGAAGGCTGATTCCGGCGTCCCTTGCCACCTGAGCTATCGGCACCGCTTTAGTGGAAGCGCTGATGCCCATTGGCTTGCCGGGTAATGGCATGGGCGCAATATACACTTTGTACAGCTCGGTAAAGGCAATCCATTTATTATCCGGACTCGGCACAAACTGGTTGGTGTATTGTGTGGTAAATACTACCTTTTCATCGGTACCGTTGAGCGCAAAGCTTTTCATGGTTTTGCTGAGGCTTCCAAACAGATATCCTCCGGTTTGTACAAAAACCCGGCTTCCATCAGCATTAAATTGTGGGTATTCGCCTTGTGGAGTTACAAAAAAGGGCTTTCCTCCCTCTGCGGTGATGGTATAGATGCCGGCCATTTTGCTGTGGGTAAAGCCTTGGTGGTCATTCCCGCCTTCCTTGCGGAATACGATGGTTTTGCCGTCCGGCGAAAATGAAGGGGTCCGGAATATGCCTTTTTCGGTCGTCAGTCGGATGGAGTTGCCTGTCGTGAGGTCGAGTTTGCGCACGGCACCCATCTCGGTATCTGTCCAGGTTACATACACCAGCGAACGGCCGTCCGGGGAAAAAGCCGGTTCGTATTCCAGTTCGTTGCTTTGGGTGAGCCGTTCAGGCTTGCCATCAGGCAATGTTTTCTTCCAGAGATAGCCGGCTGCGTTGAATACAAGAGTCTTGCCATCAGGTGAGGTACGTGCATGGCGGATGACTTTTACATTGAATTCATCGTTAAACACCTGGTTTTGAAAGCGGAGGGTTTCCTGAAAGCGATGTTTGGACATGGCCGTAAAAGGAATCGGGGTGGCTGTCTGCTGGGTTACATCCACTTTCCAGATTTTGCCCTGTGCCCAGATGACGATGTGCTTATCGTCGGGTGTCCAGTCAAAACCGGTGTATAATACAAAAATAGACCATGCTTCCTGCTGGTCTTTGTCGAGTCCGTCCCAAATGGGGGTTTCCTCGCCGGTTTCGAGATTGTGGGTAAAGAGTACGGAGCGAGCACGCACCCTTCTGACGAAAGCCAGGTATTTGCCATTATTGGAAATTTGTGGGCGGCAGGCTCCTCCGGGGCCTCCCGTGATATCCTCGATTTCATCTTTTTGCCTGTCGAATCGGCGAATGGCGAAAATCTGGCTGTTGGGATCTTTATTGTATTGGAAATAACCGCCCGGGTACATGTCTTCACTGAAGTAAACGTATCGCCCATCGGGGGAGATATTGGGTTCATTGACATCCTGCTGGTCATTTTTGCGCTTGGTCAATTGGATGCCCTCTCCTCCGCTGATATGGTACATCCACATTTCGCCTGCGCCGAGCGATCGGGTGCCCGTGAAGTGTTTGCGCGCTACGAAATACTGTCCGTCCGGCATCCAGGCGGCATTATTGAGCAGGCGAAAACTCTCCTGTGTGATTTGCCGTGCCTGAGTGCCATCGGTTTTCATCTCCCAGATGTTGTCACCCCCTCCGGCATCGCTGGTGAAGAGTATTTTTTGGCCGTCGGGGCTGAACCGAGGCTGTACTTCCCAGGCAAGGCCCTGGCGCAACAACCGGGCATTACCGCCTTCTATCGGCATGGTATAAATATCGCCAAGCAGGTCGAAAGCGATGGTTTTTCCGTCGGGACTCACATCCACATTCATCCAGGTTCCCTCTTTGAAGGTGAGTTCTACCTCCTTGAAAGGCCCCGGAGGATTGTTGACGTCCCATTTCGGAGTTTTGTCTTGTGCCTGCAGTACATGGGTCAGCAGGGAAATTCCAATCAATAACACAAAAAATGATCTAA
>CAYTNI010000336.1:0-3808 GCA_964439115.1 uncultured Saprospiraceae bacterium | reverse complement strand
CGAGAGCGCCACTATGCTGCCAGGCACGTAGAAACTGCTACTACCATGGGCGCCCGGGCAGCCGAAATCGCCATTCAGCGTGCCGGCATCCAAAAAGAAGACGTGGACTTTATTATTTTCGCCACGCTTAGTCCGGATTATTATTTCCCAGGCTGTGGTGTTTTGCTTCAGCGCGAAATGGAAATTACCCATACCGAAATCCCGGCTCTTGACATTCGGAACCAATGCTCCGGTTTCGTCTATGGGCTTTCCATCGCCGACCAGTTCATCAAAAACGGGGTATATAAAAACGTCCTGCTCGTTGGCGGTGAAATCCACTCCATGGGGCTAGATTTCTCCACAGAAGGCCGAAACGTTACAGTCATTTTTGGCGACGGTGCCGGCGCCGTGGTGCTACAACCCACTACAGAAGAGGGCAAGGGGATCCTCACTACCAAGCTACATGCAGATGGCACCCATGCTGAGAAGCTCGCCATGATTAATCCGGGAGCACATGGCGGTTACCACTTCGACAAAAGAGGCGAACACATAGACTGGGGATACCCCGATGCCGAATATGGCCAGATGTTCATCACTCAGCAAATGGTTGACCAAAACATGCTGGCGCCCAATATGGATGGCCAGTTCGTGTTCAAAATGGCTGTGCAAAAGTTTCCTGAAGTCATTATGGAAGCCCTGAATTCCCAGGGACTTCAGCCCTCGGATATCAATATGTTCGTACCCCACCAGGCCAACCTTCGCATCTCCGAATTCGTAGCCAAAAAAATGGGCCTTGGCCCCCATCAGGTGTGGAACAACATCCAGAAGTTCGGGAATACCACCGCTGCATCCATACCCATTGCCCTTTGCGAAGCTGTGGAGGCCGGCGCTGTGAAATCCGGTGACCTGGTCTGCCTTGCCGCCTTCGGCAGCGGATTTACCTGGGGATCCGCCTTGATTCGCTGGTAGAAGAACTGCCTACCTCTGGTTCAAACCAACAGGCAGGTATTTCAGGAAGCCGCCATATACCAATTTCCTCTTTTCTGCGTTCAAGAGGATTATCGTATATTGCTGAAAACTACACTTATGAGGGTAACGCGATTCGGTTTTGCTGTCCTCCTGCTCTTCGCCGGGTTATCTCTCTTTGGGCAATCAGAAAGCCCACTGGACTCAGAGGCCGATTTCGAAAAGCAATACGCCTGGCGCATCCTGCAGGAAAAGCTCAACGGTGTATTTATTCCCAGAGACCTGGCCAATAGCTTTGAAGAACTCAATCGCCTGATAGACCCCGCCGACAGGCAAAAATTCAAGAGCCTGCCGGAAGCAGATGCTGTCCGCAAACTTTATTTCAGCCTTGGTCGCTGGATCATCCAAAAGTGGGGCTTTTACGAAGGTTCCCGCTTGTCGCACTACCTCCGCCAATTGGGCGTTTATCACCCCGAAGATATGTCGCAGGTAATCATCGTTTCCTATCATCGCTACCTCAACCGGTTGCCACTCGAGGTGAAAACCCAGGTGCAGGCCATTCAGGAAAAGCGCAAACAGGAAAATGAGGAACGCCTCAAAAAAGCTTCCGTCATTGGCCAGATTCCTAAAAAAGCGGCTGGCAATTGATGGAGGGGCACTACCAATCTCTCTCGTCAAATTTTATTTGGATTGTTGTGGAAAAACCTGTACCTTTGCAGCCGAAATTTTTTCAATACATCCTACAGACGCGTTTTCTTTCCCATTGGTGTCGGGAATTTTCTGTTTCTACTGGTCTGGGCACGCGTTAACGGATGATTGAAAGCATCTGTTAACCGGGAATTTGCACATAGCTTCCGCTATGGCAAACAACCATATTATGTGTTATGACCAACAAAACTTTTGAGTCTCTGGGAATTTCAGCCCCAATTCTATCTGCTGTAACAGACATGGGATTTACCACAGCCACCCCCATACAGGCGGAGGCTATTCCTGTGTTGCTCACCGGAAAGGATATCATCGGCCAGGCCCAGACGGGTACCGGAAAAACCGCCGCTTTCGGCATACCTCTCCTCGAACGCCTCGTGACCGGCATCCCGGGTGTACAGGCCATCATCCTGTGTCCTACCCGCGAACTTTGCCTCCAGGTGGCCGACGAAATGAAAAAATTATCTGCCCATAGACCCGATGCCAAAATAGTGGCTATCTATGGCGGCGATTCTTACGACCGCCAAATCAAAGCGCTCAGGAGCGGCGCCAATGTGGTGGTGGGAACGCCGGGCCGAGTCATCGACCACATCGAACGCAAAACACTCAAACTGGAAAATGTCCATATCGTAGTCCTGGATGAAGCGGATGAAATGCTCAATATGGGTTTTAGGGAAGACATGGAAAGTATCCTCAGCGAAACTTCTGAGGAACGGCAAACCGTCCTGTTTTCTGCCACCATGTCCAAGGATATCCTCGCCCTGACCAAGCGCTTTCAGCGTGATGCTGAACTAATTAAAGTTACCCGCGAGGAACTCACTAACCAGAATACAGCCCAATATTTCCTTGATATCAAGGCAGGCGCCAAAATGGAAGCCCTCTGCCGCCTCATGGATGTTCAGGAGCTCGAACTGGCACTGGTGTTCTGCAATCAGAAGCGCACCGTGGATGAAGTAGCCGAAAAACTTCGCGAACGCGGCTTCCCGGCAGAAGCCCTCCACGGCGATCTTCCCCAGGCCGCCCGCAATATTGTGATGAACCGATTCCGCAATGGAGGACTCAATCTCCTCGTTGCTACCGATGTCGCTGCCCGCGGTATAGATGTGGATGATGTGGATGCCGTAATCAACTACGACATGCCATACGACCCAGAGGTTTATGTGCACCGCATCGGACGCACCGGCCGCGCCGGCCGCAGCGGGAAGGCTTTTTCCCTCGTAACCGGCGGTGAACGCCGCCGCTTATGGGATATCAGCCGCTACACCAAAGTGGAAGTAGAGCGCATGACGGTTCCTTCCTTCCAGGATGTGGTGCGTACCCGTCGCCGCAAATTCTCAGAGCGCGTCATCCAGACCATCGAAGCCGGCGGACTAGAACCCTTCGAAGGGCTTCTCCCAAAATTGCTCGAGTCTGGTCATTCCATCGAACAGGTGGTTGCCGCTTTGGTAAAACTCAACTTCGGCGAAATCAAAAATGACTACGTGCAGGAAAATATTGACGCCGGGGCAGAGCGAAAGGCTCCCACCCAACGCGATGCCTACAAAAAAACAGACTATAAAACCGCCCCAAAATCCAAAGGCGGCTATGCCGAACGCTCCTCGCCCAGAACAGAGCGCTTTGATAAAAAATCAGGCAAACCATATCCTTCCGGCCGCTCTTCCCAAATGACACGCCTGGTGATAAATATAGGCAAGCACGAAAAAATCAGTCCATCCAACATCGTCGGAGCCATTGCCGGAGAATCCGGTATTCCCGGCAGCGTACTCGGTCAGATTGACATTCAGGACCGGTTCACCAGTGTGGATGTACCCGCTACTTTGGTATCTGAGGTGCTTCGCGGCATGTCAGGCGCCAAAATCAAAGGCAAAAAAGTGAAAATCAGCGTAGAAAATTAAATAATTCATACTTTTCGGACAAGTGTCTTAATTTTGGAGGCACTTGTCTGAAAAATCTATGACCGCTGCTGTTAGAAAAAAGCTCAATCAGGAAATCAATGCCTTCATCCAAACCTTTTCCTGGCCTGAAGTATTTCCCTTCCCTCACCGACGGATAACGTACAATGATTTTTTGTCCGACAGAATACTGCTTATCTCGGCTATCCGCGAAGGAATTCCTTATGGCTTATTCGAGTTAATCCAGGCAGTTTCGCCTTTCTCAG
>CAYTNI010000335.1:0-3808 GCA_964439115.1 uncultured Saprospiraceae bacterium | reverse complement strand
GTAGCAGTAGAGTCAAAATAAACCAAATTGTTGATCAGAAAATAAGCTCCCCCGAGCTCTACAGGAAACCCTTTGACCTGAAGTTGTGCCAAAAGCCCTGATTCGAGGGTTTTATTGAAGTAATTTTCCCAAAGTGGACGCTGGGATACCCAAAAGCGATGCTGCACAAAACTAGGGGCGTTTAACTGATTAAATGCCCGTAGCTGTAGCTTTCCCGCCTTGGGCAGTTGAATCTCCAACTGACCTTCGAGGCGATAATCCCCGACATTGTCTAAGAGGCTAAGGTGGGCATAACCCTCAAAACGAAGCGCAGGAGCCGGACTTAACGCTACTCTGCCCGTAAGTAAGAGGTGATGGGTAAAGGTGTCCCGCGGCTCCATCTCCACCCAGTTGAGGGAGTGAATCAGCCCGGCTTCGAATTGATCACTGGAGCGCGCTCCAATTCTGCGGGTGGCCATTTGAAAAGTGTTTTCAAGCTTGCGGTGACGGATAAAATACCGGCTCCCACTTTCATCAGTGAACAATTTGGGAAAACGGGCATAAAAGTGGAGGTGGTTTTCCGGCTCGCGGTCGAAAAACTTATATCGGTTATCGGCCCAGGTGAGGCGATGCATGATTGGAAAAACCCGACTTAGCCTTCCGATGCTGTCGGCTCTTCCTCCCAGGCTCCAATGCTGCGTGTAGGTTAATTCCTTGAAACTATAGCGCGTTTGGGCGTCGCGCAGAAACACATCGGCATTGGATGGCGCATTTGGCCGCCCCGGCACGCCAACCGGTTCACGTAGAAGACCGCCATTGTCCTCCTGCTCACTGGTGTTGGAAGCATAAGCCAGAAAAGCATCATAGCGGCTTTGCGGCTTATGGAAGCGAAATCCGGTGGCAAAAGCGGTTTGCCGGCTGTTCTGTGCCGGGTATTGATTCAACGAACCGATTTGGCTGATGCGTTTATAGTCGAGGGAAAAATGTACGCCTTTGGCAAAATTCCGTGCGAACTGGGCCGTAAAATAGCCGTCTGCCTGTTCCCCCTGCTGGTAATAGGCCAAATTTGTAAAGGCTTTTTGAATCCTGTAAAATGGCAACGCAGAAGCGGGGGTGTGATAAAGGTCATATTGGTGAAGCCCGATATCCAAGCCTCTTCTAAGAACCGGGGCGTAGCGCACAGGGCGTGAAGCACTACCCGTATTACCGGTATGCAGATAGTCGAAAGCACGCTTTCTCGCCGGATCGTATTGATGAAATTCACCGTCGAGTAAAGAGTCTGAAAATGGTGTTTCCCGTTCCGGCCTATCTGCAAAAAGAAAGTGCACGCCTACCGTATCCGGCACTTCCTGTACCTGAGGCTGACCGGCCTCGCGCTGCTGTGACGGTGCGGAGCCGGTTGGGCGGGGGGTATTGCCGACTGAACCCGGGCGTTGGGCCTGTGCATTAGCGGCGCTAAGCACTAAAAGTGCCCCAATCAATAAATATTTTCGGAACCGTCGGGCCATTTAAATGAATTCGACTGCAATTTTCGGAAATTCCTTCGAGTAGTTGGTTTTAATTCTGCCACAAGGATTGTAGGGTATCTGCCGGGAATTGACGAATGGTCAGGGTATCCAGGTGAAACCAGGCAAGTGTATTGCCTTTATTGCCGAGCTTTCGCAACAAGCGGCAACTCTCAGCCAGTTCCTCTTTTTTCATTTCCTCCATCCTCAGCTGATCGCCTCGGTATAGATAATGCCCATCCAAAAAGGTACTTGTCTGCACTTCGAAACGATGATCCGCCAGGCGAAGAAAACGGGAATCCTTAGAAAGATCTTCAGCACCAAGGCCATGCAGGAGGCGAATCATGCGCCCATCCCGAAACAATACCCCCCATCGGAATACAGGTAGCGCTATGTCAAGTGGTAAAGGATAAGACTTTGCCCGCCCCAAATAGTTCTCCAGTACCGATGAGCGCAGGATGGAGTTTTCCTCCGACCAGTCCTCCAGCTCACCGGTGTTGTAGCACATCAACATCCCGCGATCCACCGGGGGCACCCCCGTCTTTTGGGGATACTTGTACTGATGTAGCCTTACCGTGGCTGAAAGTAAAACGCCACGTGGTTCCAACTGCTGCTTCAAATGCCGAAGCAGTGTGAAATACCTTTCGCGGGTACCGGCAGTCCAGTCGCAATCTATCTGAATTTCTGTAGGTGACCAGCCGGGAATAGTCCGTTGATATGCTTCAATTTTTTGAATCATCTTTGCGGCAAGGCCATTCACCTCCTTATCAGACAAGCTAACGATCGTTCGGTTTGTAATAAAAATACAAGGAATAATTTCCATATCCCGGATAGCCGTAGTATCCATTAACACCTCGGCCATGGGTACAGGCCCCTGAAATGACTCGTCCCAGTCCACATCAAAAAACTTGACATACATCTTTTTTACGCCAAGGCTGTCGAGGTATCCCCTAAGGGGCTCCGCAAGAGAGAAATTGGTTTTCCAGTAATAAAAAGCAGGTTGAGGTGGCTTGTCGTTAGAGCGGCAACCAACAACGGCGATAAGCAAAAAGCAAAAAGCGATGTAAAAACTCCTTTTCATGTTCAAAAACCCATTACCTTTGCTAAAGTTTAGTCTATCCAGGAACCAAAAATGCAGCGCCGTAGATTACGCTGTGTGCACTGAAGACAATATTATCCAAAAATAATTCATTCTTATTAAAGCAAACCCGCAATAAGGCGGGTGTTCTTAAAACGCGTATTATGAGTCAAATCTTGCCGGAACTGGAAGCAGCATTCAACGAAAAGGGAGAAACTATCAGCCCAAAGCTGCCCACCTGGGTCAAAAACTTTCTTATTGATATTGATGGAACCATCTGTGATGATGTTCCCAATGAAGAACCGGAGCGAATGAGCACCTGCCTGCCTTATCCGGATGCGCTCAAATACATCAACAAGTGGCATGAAGAAGGCCATATCATTACCTTTTTCACTTCCCGCACCGAAGCCCACCGCACCATCACGGAAGAATGGCTCGACAGGCATGGGTTCAAGTACCACGGCGTGTTGTACGGAAAACCCCGTGGTGGCAACTACCACTGGATTGACAACCACATCGTAAAAGCAACCCGATTCAAGGGTAAATTCACCGATTTGGTCATCCAAACCCATGAAATCGAAGTCTTTGGCGCCTGACATACGCCAAAACATGCGTTATCCGTCTTCCCTCCACGGCCTTATTCTTACCATCGCCATCACCATGGCACTCTTGTGGTGGCGCTTTCCTGATTTTCCGGCCCATGCCGGTAGCCGCGTCATTGAACCATACGGCGATGGATTCAAAGCATATGCCACCTACCTATATCACATTCAACACGACAGTACGAACACCTGGTTCCAGGGCATGAATTACCCTTTCGGGGAACATGCGATACCTTCGGACACACAACCCTTGTTATCCAATGCGGTCAGGATGCTGAGTCATTGGCTGCCGGAAGTGAAAAGCTATGCGCTTTGGGCATTCAACTATTCCATGCTTTTCGGTATGCTGTTGGCTGCCATTTTTCTGTACCTCCTGTTGGTTCGACTGGGATTGCCGGTGGCTTATTCGATTCCTCTGGCTGTTTTACTACCCTTCTTCTCTCCCCAATTCTGGCGGATGACCGCCCATTTTGGCCTTGCCCATCCGGAAGTGATTCCTGTTTTGATGTATCTGTTGCTGAGGTTTGATGAAAATAAAAGATGGAGGTTCAGCTTTTGGATTGCGCTGAGTATCACCGCGTTTTCGTTGTTGCATTTCTACTACATGGCCATCATGGGAATGACGGTGGCGGCATATTTTGGAT
>CAYTNI010000334.1:0-3813 GCA_964439115.1 uncultured Saprospiraceae bacterium | reverse complement strand
TTACCAATCTCCTCCTGTCATTTTGCCTTCCCGTAGGCTTTCTGGTATTTCAGAATACTACTTTGCCTCCAAGTTGCGGGAAATTGCACAAATGAATGCTTCAGGTGGAGAGGTCATCAACCTCGGCATCGGCAGCCCTGACCTACCTCCTCATGCCGACACCATCGAAGCTCTGGTTACCTTCAGTCGGGAAAAAAATACCCATAGCTATCAGAGTTACACCGGCATCCCTGAGTTGCGCAACGCCTTCGCCAAGTGGTATGCAGACTGGTTTGGGGTGTCGCTCAACCCCCATGATGAAGTGCTGCCGCTTATAGGCTCCAAGGAAGGAATTGTGCATGTCGCCATGACTTATTTAAGCGAAGGAGATCAGGCGCTGGTACCCAATCCGGGTTATCCGGCATATCGCGCCGCCACGCTCCTGGCAGGCGCCGAGGCCATACCTTATGAGCTGCTTCCTGAGCAGCACCGACTGCCGGACCTCGAAGAACTCGCCCGCAAAGACTTGTCCAGGGTGAAAATTATGTGGGTAAATTATCCGCACATGCCCACCGGCGCTGCCGCCAATCCGGATTTTTTTGCCCGTTTAATCAAATTTGCTAAAGCACACCAAATTTTAATCGTACACGACAACCCCTACGCCTTTATACTGAATGACCAACCCGCCAGCATCCTCGCCGCCCCAGGCGCAAAGGAGGTTGCGCTTGAGCTAAATTCTCTCAGCAAAAGCAACAACATGGCAGGATGGCGGGTAGGCGTACTGGCAGGTCGCGCCGACTACCTGCGCGAGGTACTCCGCTTTAAAAGCAATATGGACTCCGGGATGTTCAAGCCACTTCAAATGGCTGCCGCCCGCGCGCTGGAAAGCCCACCGGAATGGTATGAGCGTCTCAACCGCATTTACAGCGAACGCCGCGAAAAAGCTGCTCAAATTCTGGAATACCTGAATTGCACC
Organism: uncultured Saprospiraceae bacterium; assembly: GCA_964439115.1. GTDB lineage: Bacteria > Bacteroidota > Bacteroidia > Chitinophagales > Saprospiraceae > UBA2329. The sequence goes on along the minus strand of CAYTNI010000334.1, from coordinate 2,858 downwards.
ATAGAACCCGACCAAACCGGCATGTTCCTTTGGGCCAAAGTGCCGGATGACTATTCTGATGGATATCAACTTTCCGATACGGTACTTCACCAGGCACAGGTTTTTCTTACGCCCGGCGGAATATTTGGCTCCCTGGGGCAGCATTACCTTCGCCTTTCACTTTGCAGTGATCATGCCGCACTGGATGAAGCACTGCGTCGCATCAGAAGTTTACCACCGGATTCCCTCATTGCAAAAAATCTGAACCAATGAACGTTGCCATAATCGGCATAGGATTGATTGGAGGGTCATTGGCCATCACCCTCAGGGAAAATGGCTTTGCCGGCCACATCATTGGGGTGGACAGACAGCAGGAACACCTCGACAAGGCCCTGCGGCGGCGCATTATTGATGAAGCCCTCCCATTGCGCGAAGCACTTGCCTCTGCTTACCTGGTTTTTGCAGCCACTCCGGTGGACACACTTCTTGAATTACTTCCCGAGGTGCTGGATATGACCGATAACCAGGTAATCATCGAGTTGGGTTCCACCAAAGAAACCTTGATGAACCGGCTGCAGGATCATCCCCGGCGGGGAAGGCTGGTATCGGCCCATCCCATGGCAGGTACTGAAAATTCGGGTCCCGAAGCGGCTATTCCAAACCTTTTTGACCACAAGTGCGTGGTTCTGGTGGATGCTGATAACAGTGATGCCGATGCGCTCGAACTGGCAAAAAGGGTTTTTGAATCCATACCCATGCGCATCACTTTGTTGGGAGCTCGTGCCCATGATGTACATGCCGCTTATGTTTCCCATATTTCCCACATCAGCTCTTTTGCCCTGGCCCTTACGGTGCTGGCCAAGGAACAGGATGAATCCCGCATTTTCGAACTTGCCGGCGGCGGTTTCAGCTCTACCGTGCGGCTTGCCAAGAGCTCTCCCGAAATGTGGGCTCCCATTTTCCGGCAAAACCGAGACAACCTTTTAGACGTACTCGATGAGCATATCCAACAACTCTCCAGATTTCGCAGTTTATTGATTAAAAAGGATTTTGATACCTTTTTTGCCCTGATGAAAGAAGCCAACAGCATCCGCAGAATCATTCCTTAAATCTTTACAACCATGGACTTCCTACCTGTTTTTGGAAATACGCACAAGCGACCCTTCCTTATTGCCGGACCCTGCAGCGCAGAAACTGAGGATCAGGTGCTGCAAACAGCCCGGGATTTGGCGCCTCAGGGCATAGACCTCTTTCGCGCCGGCATCTGGAAGCCGCGTACCCGCCCCGGTGAATTTGAAGGGATTGGCACCGTGGGGCTCTCCTGGCTCCGAAGGGTAAAAGAGGAAACCGGCTTGCGAACCACTACGGAAGTGGCAAACACCCAGCACGTTTTCGAAGCCCTTAAGTACGGGGTGGACGTGCTGTGGATTGGCGCTCGCACCACCGTCAATCCATTCAGCGTGCAGGAAGTAGCCGACGCCCTTGCCGGCGTGGATATTCCCGTATTCATAAAAAACCCGGTTAACCCCGACCTCAAACTTTGGATTGGCGCTATTGAGCGCATCTACAAGGCCGGCATTCGCCGAATAGCAGTGATTCATCGGGGGTTTTCCCACCACGGCGATACCCGGTATCGCAATGTACCCAGATGGCAAATTGCGATCGAATTGAAACGATTATTTCCCGAGCTTCCCATTATTTGCGATAACAGCCACATCTGCGGAAGACGCGATACCCTGCAGGCTGTTGCCCAACAATCGCTTGACCTCAACTACGATGGTCTTATGACGGAGGTACATCCTACACCGGATGCCGCCTGGAGCGATGCGGCTCAGCAAATAACTCCGGAGCAATACCAAAATATGACCGCCCAACTTCACTTCCGGCATTCGGGTGCGAATGACGTCGCTTTCATCGAAAGTATTGACCACCTTCGCCACCAGATTGACGATATTGACGAGGAAATCTTTCAGCTCCTGGCACAACGCATGAAGCTTGCACAAGGCATTGGCGCTTACAAAAAGAAAAATAACATCGCCAGCGTGCAGCCTGCCCGCTGGAACGAAATCGTAGAAAAGACCAAATCCAAAGGCCGCCTGTATGGATTAACAGAGCCTTTCGTGGAAACCATCCTGAGTGCGATTCACCAGGAATCCATACAACAGCAGTCGGCAGTGATGCACAATGAGAAACTTCAGGAAAGTTGACGATCTGACCTTTGTGAAAAAATGCACATTATCGACAAATAAACCTGTAATGCAAGTATTGGTTTTTTATTAAAATTTCAATAAATTTGCAAAAAATACTAAAAAATGCGGGTTATTTGCTTTTTCGCGCTTTGCTTTTTTGATTTTATTTTAAAATCACCAATAATATTCGCCCAGCTTCCGGCCTTCCCGGGTGCCGAGGGTTTTGGCGCATACGCCTCTGGTGGGCGAGGAGGTCAGGTCATTTACGTGACCAACCTAAACCTTTCCGGTCCGGGATCTTTGCAGGCGGCCATCAATACTCCGGGGCCCAAGTATATTTTATTCAAAGTCAGTGGGGTCATTCAGGGCACTGTGGAGATTCCTGTTGGAGGAGGTAATTTTACACTTGCGGGACAAACCTCGCCGAATGGAATTATTCTGCGAGGTCTCCTGGCCTACAATGACGAAAATCCGACTGCCGAAAATATGATTATCCGCCACATCCGGTCCAGGCTCGGTAATACGAGTTTGTATCCTCCCGCGGGCTGGATGGCTGAAGACGGGCTCACCCTTGGCGGGGTGCGCAACGCCATCATTGACCATTGTTCCTTTGCACATGCTACTGATGAAGCGGTGGACATTTCCAGGTCTTCCCGCATCACCATCCAAAACTGTATTCTTGCGGAAACG
>CAYTNI010000333.1:0-3835 GCA_964439115.1 uncultured Saprospiraceae bacterium | reverse complement strand
ATGCTATATTCGTTTAGTTGCTTTTCAAAGCAGATGGAGGCGTTTTCTAACAATTGGATATTCTTCGCACTCCGGTGAGGAGTGGGCTTCTGTGGCTTCCGGTTTTACGGATTCACAAAGCTTTTGAATTTTTTATTATGGCGATTGGATTGTATGTAATTCACAAAGACCGCTTATAAGCGAAAGTTTAAATCGGTTTTTGGGATGGCCTCTCTCCCTGTAAAGGGAGGGGGGCTTTTTTTTGGCACGATTTTTTAATATACTTTGTGGGGCTATCAATTTCTGAGAAAAGGACTTATTAAACGCTATGAGACCGATTACACGTAATGTAAAGAGCTTGTACACAGGGGTGAGGCCATAATGGTGCTCACCTTTTTTTATGGGGCGGTTTGGTCATCCAGGGAATAAGGCAAACGTGCTGTGATGGATCTTCCCAAAGTAAGTTCATCCGCATACTCCAGCTCTCCGCCGAAGGAGACACCCCGAGCAATGGTTGTTACCCGGATTGGCCTGTCGCGGAGCTTTTTAGACAAGTAAAAAATGGTGGTATCTCCTTCAATGGTGGGGCTGATGGCCATGATAATTTCTTTTACCTCTCCTCGCGCCACTCGCTCAATCAGTCCTTCGATGTGCAACTGTTCCGGTCCAACACCTTCAATAGGGGATATCACCCCGCCGAGTACGTGGTATAAGCCCCTGTACTGACCGGTATCCTCTATGGCCATTACGTCGCGGATATTTTCCACCACGCAAATCATAGTCCGGTCGCGCCGGGAATCGCTGCATACCGAACACAGCCGGTTGTCTGCAAGGTTGTAGCACACCTCACATTGGCATATACCTTCGCGCATTTGGAGCAGCGCCTGAGTGAATTGCCGGGTGTAATCCACGTCCCGATTGACGAGATGCAAGGCAAGTCGCAGCGCTGATTTGCGACCGATGCCGGGAAGCGTGGCAAAAGCCTGTACCGCTTCTTCCAGAAGTTTGGAGGACATATTCATGGCACAAAAATAAGCAGGAAACGGGAAAAGGAGGAATTCCCCGTTATACGGTTTCTTCTATCGATTGCCGTTCGTACATTTCGAAGTAATATCCTTTATTGGCCAGCAGCTCCTCGTGAGTACCCTCTTCTACAATCCTGCCTTCCTCCAGTACCAAAATCTTGTCGAATCTCAGGTAGGCGTAAATCCGGTGGGTGATGACAATAGCAGTTTTATCGGCGAGCATCTCCTGGAAGCATGCGAGAATTTGCTTTTCCGTGTGGGTATCTACCGCTGAAAGACAGTCATCTAAAACTAAAATATCCGGTTGTTTGATGAGCGCTCTTGCAATAGAAATACGCTGCTTTTGGCCACCGGACAAGGTGACGCCGCGTTCTCCGACCACCGTTTCGTATCCTTGTGGCAAGGTTAGGATTTCATCGTGAATTGCCGCGTATTGCGCAAATCGCTCAATTTCTTCCTGCCTGGCTTCAGGTCGGCCAAATGCGATATTGGCGCTTACGGTATCTGAAAACAGGAAGCCATCCTGAGGGACATAACCAATGCGGTTTCTCAGATGCGCCAGGTCATGCTCCTGTAATGGCAAATCATCCAATACCACACTTCCCGTACTGGGGTCATAAAGGCGTACCAACAAGTCTGCAAGGGTAGTTTTTCCGGATCCTGTACGGCCTACAATGGCGATTTTCTGTCCCGCTTGTACTTCAAAACTGAGGTCATCGAGTGCTTTTATCCCCGTATCAGGATATACCATGGTGACGTGGTTAAACCGGATATTCCCTTCTACCGGGGCTTTTCGCCCACCAGTTTGGGAAATTGTCGGTTTTGTTTGCAGAAATTCGTTGATGCGTTTTTGGGATGCCGCCGCCTGCTGGGTAATACTGGCAATCCACCCAATGGCTGTCACCGGCCAGGTGAGCATATTGACGTAAATGACAAATTCCGCAATATTCCCGGTGGTGATCGTTCCCTCCACCACTTGTAGCCCTCCCACATATACGGTGAGAATGGTACCGGCGCCAATTAGTAACAACATCAAGGGATAGAATAAGGCATTGACCCGTCCCAATGACAGCGATTTTTGCCGGTAAGCCTCACTTTGGTCAGCGAAAAACCCCGTCATGGGGTTTTCCTGTACATACGCCTTGACCACCCTGATACCCGAATAAGTTTCCTGTGCGGTGCTGTTCAATACAGCCAATTGCTGCTGAATGCCTTCACTTTTCTTATTGATTAACTGGCTGACATAATATATGGATATGGATAAAATGGGCAGAGGCGCGAGGCTGTAGAGGGTCAACTCCCAGCTTACAGATAACATACTGTAGATAACCATGATGAATAGGGAAACCAGGTTGGCACCGTACATAACAGCAGGGCCGACATACATACGCACCTTGGAAATATCTTCAGTGATGCGCGCCATAAGATCTCCAGTATTGTTCTTCTTGAAGAACGCGGTATCCAGTTTTTGATAGTGCTCGTAAAGGTTTTTTCGCAGGTCATATTCGATAAGCCTGGATATGACAATGATGGTTTGCCGCATGAAATACATGAACAGCCCCATCAATAAAGCCATAGCCAACACGGCAAGCCCAAAGTACAACAGCGCCTCAGAGAGTTCGCGCTGGATACTTGCACGTGCATCTGCATTGGTGAGGCCTTCCATGGCATCCAGCTTCACAATCACAGTATCTAAAGCCTCCCTTATCAGTTGGGGCTGCAGAATCCTGAAGTAGTTCGAAATGAATACAAATGCAATTCCCGCAATCAGGCGACCGCGGTATTTGTAGAAGTAAGCATTCAGGTATTTGAGATGATTCATTTGCGGTGTTTTACGGCATGGTGACCCTGTTTTGTGGATTTGCCGTGCTTGCCACATTGCGGTTTGCAGTCTGTTAAAACTAAGGTTATGCCTGTAAGGTTTCGTTTAGTAGAAAAGTTTTTATCTTTACACTGCTGGCACTTCCAAAACGATTCATATGTCACTTCGATTTCTCCTTTCGGGCATTTGCCTTTATGTTGCTATGATAACGCACGCCCAAAAAAGCTGGTGGGGGGATGTTGCAGATATACCCTCCGGAGAAGCATTGATTTCACCCACGGCCTGGCGTACCATCCGTGCAGATACAGTAGTGCTTCGCCAGGTATTGGCTCAGGCTCCCCGGGAGCGCGAGATGAATGTAACTCAAAGCCCTGTTCAGATTTCCTTCCCTTTGCCGGATGGAGCATCCGAGGTGTTTGCTATCGTACAATACGATATGATGGAGCCGGGCCTGAGTGCTGAATTTCCACAAATTATCACCTGTCGGGGTGTAAGTTTGCGCAACCCTGCCATATCCATTCATCTGGATTGGACCTTACGCGGATTGAGTGCCACTATTTTTTATCCCGATCAAGAATCCGTTTTCTTCGAACCTCTGCTGAAAGATAATCCAAGTTATTACGCCGTATTTCGAAAATCGGATTACCCAAGGCCCAATTTTCCATGGACTTGCGAGGTTCAAAGAGCGCCTAAAGATGGCCTATCCCCCCATGATTCCCCCAAAGCAGGAGATTGTGTGTTTCGCGCTTATCGGCTTGCCGTGGCTACTACCGCGGAATACTCCAATTTTCACGGCGCTGCTGACAGCACCGAATCGGGAGAAGTACTTTCCGCAGTAGTTACCGCCGTCAACCGCCTCAATCAGATCTATTCGCGGGATATCGCTGTCCGGCTGATACTGATAGAGGGCAACAGCCGCATTTTCTATTACAATCCGGCAACTGACCCTTACACTAACGATTCCCCTTCTGATATGTTGGATGAAAATCAGATAACAATTGATGCTGTA
>CAYTNI010000332.1:0-3837 GCA_964439115.1 uncultured Saprospiraceae bacterium | reverse complement strand
GTACGAATCCGTCCACAGCAAAGTAAGAAGCAGAGCCATCGCCGGGGCCGGGATGGAAGTACCTTTGATTTTTGGGATCCAGCAGATTATTATTCAGGATATTTTGGGCGCTCAGGGCAAATCGCATTTGCGGAAAGCTCTTATGGCCGAGTACCAGGTTGCCATCGAAGATGAGGTATTGGGGAATCATGTAGGTGCCATCGAGAGCAGTGTTGTTGGGCAGGGTGGTCTGGGGGCCGAAGGGGCGGCGTGATACGTAATTTGCGCGAACATCGAGGTGGGCTCTCCAGCCGCCGGCATGTATTCTGGAGGACACCCCTAGGTTGGCATGGTGAGGGGCAATACCGCCCATTCGGACTTTCTGCGTGTTGAGAGAGTCTCTGAGGAGTTCAAAAGTGTTAAAAAAGGAATAATTTCCAAAAATGGTCAGCTTTCCATCCCATATTTTGAGTTGGGTATTGGCCATGGCACCCCGGGTAACGAACTCCCCTTCATTTCTTCTTTGTATGCTGGTGCCACTTAGGGCAACCTGTCGGGAAATACCATCGAGGTCGCCCAGATAAGTGACGAATTCCCAGCTCCAATTTTTATTAGTAGAGGTACCTGATGCAGATAGCGATACGTATTTTATTTTTTCGGTTTTGAGATCTCCGTTGGTGAGCAGGTTCCGTTCAGAGGCGAATTTGGCCTCCTGAGAAACATTTTGAAGGCCCTGTGCGGCGATACCTTTTAAGGTAAATACCGGATTAGACCAGACAATGGCTAATTTAGGGGAGTAATCGAAGCCAAACCCGTCACTGACCCGGATGCGGTTATAATCGAGTCTCAGGCCGGCAGTCAAAAATAGCTTGCTAGGAACAATTTGGTAGGTAGAATGGGTGTAGGCTCCCAGGTCGAACGTATTGAAAAGGTTGCCACCGGCAGTTGGGTTGAATGGATGTCCCCTTTCCTGTGCCAACGCGATACCATTCTGCTCAATAGGCTGGTCGGTCTTGAAATCAAAATAAAAAAGATAATCTCCTTGCATGGCGCTGCTGCGAAGCTCGAGCCCGTTAACCATATTCAATCTTTCGCTGTTGATAAACAGCCTGAAATCATTTCTGAATGACCGTGCCTGATAATATCGGAAAATGTTGCGATATCCGTGTTTGACCACATCATTAAAAAAGATACTCACCCGCACGGAATCAGGTTCCAGCAAATGCGCGATATGTAAACCGCTGAGTATTGAACCAAAGGGAAGGAACTCGACTTCCACTGTTCTTTTGTCCAGGCTGTGGTCGTGAAATGAGGTAAAGTTGGAAATAGAGAACCCCTTGAAATCCCGGTCGTATTTAGAATAGAAGGTCGTATTTCGTGGCATCCAAACGGAGCCATTGCGCACGCCGGTATTGTGCAAATCCTGATATTGAGACATGCTCTGACCGCTTCGCCAATGATGAATACCAAAGGTAAAGTTGGAAAATCCGAACCGCAAGCCCAGAAAGTAATCTTCCTGGTCGTTGGAAAACCTCCGTGGTGCGCCGTTGACATTTTGGGTATATGCACGCCGATCCAGGTTTTTAGCCCTTTCTAACCCCTCCTGCGTCAGTACGATGCTATCGAGTATGCCGGTGGAGCCACGCATAAGTGCGATGTATGGGTTAAGGGTATCAATAGAAAATGCGGTGAGATAATCCTCGAGATTAACCTGAATTTCTCCGCCGCCGAGGATATCGGGAATCACAAACCGGGACCTTAGGTTGAGGTGGTTGTAACTCAGCGAATCAATATCCGACGGGTTACTGTCAAAATAGGGAAATTCACTAAAGTCGTCTTCGTGGGAGCGATAGGCTCGTGCGGTCATACTAACCTGAAAATTAGGATTTTTATAGCCTATATTTACATCGGCGTTATAGGTATTCAGGGAGGCTGTGCCCAGTTGCGCATGGGTATGAAATGGGGTTTCTGCCTTGGCCACCTCTCCCGTTCTATCGAAATAGGGAGCCGGTTTTTCTCCGGGTTCCAGGGTAATGATGTTGATGGCACCTAAAAAGGCACGCGTCCCGTAAATCGTAGAGGATGGACCGTAAATTACCTCTACCGCTTTAATCATGGAAATGGGATATTGCCGGGAAAGATAGGCGATATTAGACCAGGCATCATTTTCCTCTACGCCGTTGACCATTAAAAGTGTGAGTTGGGTATTTTCCTGCAGAAAACCGAGCTGATATAGATTGGCATGTCCTTTTACATAGGTTCTGCTGATATCGAAACCCGGTAAATCCATTAATACTTCCACGATATCGAGATACCCTCGGTTGAGGATTTCCTCCCGGGTGATGAGGTTAATCTGGGCGGGCGCTGTTTGAAGATCTTCGGGTCTTTTGGATACGGAATTGACTTTTACGCGAAGTGTTTTCTCGGCCAGTTCCCGGTAAAGCTGGTCAAAAACCAAGTTGGGTTCAGCTTTGAACTCAGGGTCTTTCAGCATAAGGGTCTTGATGTGAACTCTGGCCAAATCCAAACTATCCTCGGCAATAGCAGCCAGTGACAATAAGTATAATGCCTGGGATTGTTGATACCTGGTAAAAATCCGGTCGTTTACAAAACAAGGTTGTACTTCGCGCTTCATCTCAGCAAACTGACCACTGTAAAAAAGACTCTGAGCACGGACGAGGTCGCATTGCGCAAAGGACGAATTCATGCAAAGAAGACAAAGGACCAAAAAGCCCCCTGTTTTGTAGAGCCCAAAGATTTGGTAGAGGTTCATGGTGCTATTTTTCTTTCTAGTCATTGAAAAGCTCCAGGATATCCGGCCAATTGGTATTCCATTTCAGCAAATGGCCGTTTTCATCGGCAGTGAGGAGCAATGTAGTTTGCCCGGGAGCTTGGAGCAATGCCAAATCCCAGACCCATTTTTTATGTCCTTCAAAGGTTAGGACATACCGTTGAATATTTTCCTTCAAAGTAAAATCATATACCTTGATTTGGTTGTCAAGACTTGCGGAATAAAGCAATTTCCGGTCCGGGTCAGCAGCGAGGCTGGTCACTTCCGACTTGTGTTGCAGGAACGAATAGACCGGAGCATCAGGAGTGGCTTTTCCTGAAATAAAGGCGTCATTGGAAAAAATGAGGATACGCCCTGAGCGCATGCCCACAGCCGTCCAACGGTCGAAATGAGTCAGTGCGGAGATCGCATCAGCTGCGAATCGGGTATTTCTAAGGTCCAACACAGGGCTAATATTGCCTTTGGAGTCCATTTTCCAAAGGCCATCCGCATTACTGAGCAAGGGTATGGGGATGCCAGGATGCCGAAACGCAGCCCTTACAGGCTTATCGAGAGAGATTTCACTTGTTTTGCCGTTTTTGATTTGAATGCGGATGATTTTCATGGCACTGACAGCGAGTATTTCAGTAGCTTCAAACCCCGGCAATATAGCGATAATGCGGTCTTCGGGTTTTCCGCCCCCTTGAATCATCTTTCGAGCTTCCTCACCGGAAAGTAAAAATACGCTGCCGGTAAAAGTGCCAGCCAGGAGCCCGTCGGTATCCAGGTAATACAATGTTCTGATGCGCTGGGCGATATTCCATTTTTTCACCCCAGATTTAGAGAATTGATGTACCATACCATCATCGCCAGCCGCGGCAATGGTTCCATCTTTTTGTACTGCGATACTTCTCAATCCGCCCCGTTCGGCTTTATGGATGCGCATGGGGGTTTCGGAATAATCAACTTTATCAAAGTGCTTTACCTGTGCAAGATTCAACAATCTTTGCAATTGATTATTGGGTACGACGCGGCCGTGGATGCGATTGGAGATATCCAGATAATCTTCATAAGCCTTCACAATTTGC
>CAYTNI010000331.1:0-3853 GCA_964439115.1 uncultured Saprospiraceae bacterium | reverse complement strand
TCACTTTCAACCTCGACGAATACTACCCCATGCAACCCGAAGCAGCCCAAAGCTACGTCCGGTTCATGAAAGAGTACCTGTTCGACCATGTGGATATTCCACCTTCCAATATCCATATCCCGGACGGCTCCATCCCCATGGAAGATGTGGAAGCTTTCTGCACGTATTACGATAAGCTCATTGACCAGCATGGCGGCATTGACATCCAACTTCTCGGCATAGGCCGCACCGGCCATATCGGCTTCAACGAACCAGGATCCTGGGAGGACTCCAAAACCCGCTTAGTGCGATTGGATGGCATCACCCGCCGTGACGCGGTCAAAGATTTCAACCGGGAAGAAGAAGTGCCCTATCGCGCCATCACTATGGGTATCGGTAGCATCATGAAAGCCAGAACCATATACCTGATGGCATGGGGTAACCATAAGGCACAAATTCTAAAAGAAGCTGTTGAAGGCCCCATTTCCGCTTCCGTACCCGCCACCTTCCTGCAAAAACATCCCAATACCAAAGTATATGCGGATATTGCCGCATGCGAAGAGCTGACACGGGTAAAAACTCCCTGGCTGGTAGGGATGTGCAACTGGACGGAGGATATGGTTTGCAAGGCAGTCGTATGGCTTTCTCTGAAAACCGGCAAGCCCATCCTCAAGCTCACCGACGAAGATTACAGCGAAAACCACCTCAGTGATCTCACCGTAGAGTACGACGATGCTTACAATATCAACATACGCATCTTCAACCGACTACAACATACCATCAGCGGATGGCCGGGAGGTAAGCCCAATGCCGATGATTCCCATCGCCCCGAACGAGCCAAACCGGCCAAAAAGCGTGTTATTATCTTCAGCCCTCACCCTGATGATGACGTTATCTCCATGGGCGGCACCTTTTTACGCTTAGTAGAACAGGGTCACGATGTGCATGTCGCCTACCAGACTTCAGGAAATATTGCCGTTCACGATTACGATGCACGCCGCTTCATGGAGTTTATTCAGGAGTACAGCGCTGCTACCGGAATCGGCAATGAAGGAACCCAGTCGGTTTACGATAAGGTCATCCGTTTCCTCGATCAAAAACAAGGACAGGAAAGCGATATTGAAGAAGTGCGTAAAATCAAGGGCTTCATCCGGCGGGGTGAGGCCAGGGCGGGCGCCCGCTTCTGTGGCTTGAACGACGACCATATCCATTTCCTGGATTTGCCGTTTTATGAAACCGGAAGAACCCGCAAAAAGCCCGTCGGGGAGGAAGATGTGCGAATCATCATGGAGCTGATGGAAAAAGTCAGACCTCACCAGGTTTATGCCGCCGGTGACCTGGCTGACCCGCACGGCACCCACCGGGTATGTCTGGATGCCATCTTTGAAGCCTTCCGGCAATTGTCAGACAGGCCATGGATGAAAGATTGCTGGCTTTGGCTCTACCGCGGTGCATGGCATGAATGGAGCATTGACGAGATTGAAATGGCCGTGCCCATCAGCCCTAAACAATTGGAGCGCAAACGCAGAGCCATATTCATGCATCAAAGCCAAAAGGACCAGCCGCCATTTCCAGGTGGTGATGATCGAGAATTTTGGCAGCGTGCAGAACAACGGAATCGGGAAACTGCCCGCATTTACCGCTCCTTAGGTCTCGCAGAATACGAGGCTATGGAGGCTTTCAGGAGGTGGAAGTTTTGATTAAACTTCTGCCAGGCCGGCCAGGTCTAAGAAGAAGGCATATTCCATAGCCGTTTCGCGGTAGCGCTCAAACCGACCTGAAGCGCCGCCGTGACCGGTGGCCATGTTCGTCCACAACAGCAGTGGATTGTTGTCGGTTTTTAGTGTCCGCATTTTAGCCACCCACTTGGCCGGTTCCCAATACTGAACCTGGGAGTCGTGCAATCCGGTGGTCACAAGCAATGCAGGATATCCCTTTGACTCCACGTTATCGTAAGGCGAATAGGATTTCATGTAGGCGTAATACTCCGGGTCATTGGGATTTCCCCATTCATCGTATTCAAAAGTGGTGAGCGGTATCGTTTCATCCAGCATGGTCGTTACCACATCCACAAAAGGGACAGAAGCCACTATGCCCGCCCAAAGGTCGGGGCGCATATTCATTACAGCCCCCATTAATAAGCCGCCGGCACTTCCTCCGGACGCGAACAAACGTTCGTTCGAAGTATAGCCATTCTTAATGAGATACTCGGCGCAGTCTATAAAGTCATGGAAGGTATTTTTTTTCTCCAGTAATTTGCCGCGTTCATACCAGTGCCGGCCCAATTCCTCCCCTCCACGGATATGTGCGATGGCAAAGGCAAACCCCCGATCCAATAGACTAAGCCTCACGGAAGAGAAGTAAGGGTCAATGCTGATGCCGTAGGAGCCATACCCGGTGAGCAACAAGGGACCGGAACCATCCTTTTTGAAGCCTTTTTTATACACCAGAGATACGGGAACCTGAACGCCGTCACGAGCTTCGATATGAAGTCTTTCTGAAATGTAGTTGGCTGAATCAAAACCGCCCAAAACGGGTTCCTGACGCTTCAACGTGAGTGATTTCGAAGCAAAATCGTAGTCATAAGTACTTGCGGGCGTAGTGAGAGAGGTATAGCCCAATCGGAGAAAAGAGGCATCCGGTTCCGGATTCATGCCAGGGAAAGCGACGTAAGCCTCTTCGGGAAACTTGATGTAGTGGTCTGTTTGCCCATCCCAGCTTTTAACTCTCAGATGGGTAATTCCCTTGGTGCGTTCGCCTAGTACCAGAAAATCCTTAAATAATTCAACCTGTTCCAGAAGGACGTCGGAGCGATGTGGGATGAGCTCACTCCAGTTATCTAAGGTGGTAGCATGCTCCGGGCAGGACATAAGCCGGAAGTTTTGAGCCTCCAGGTTGGTGCGAATCACAAACTGTTCACCGATGTGGTCCACGCTGTATTCCAGTTTGCGCTGTCGGGGTTGAAATACCTTAAACTCCCCCGTGGGTTGGTCCACGGGTAAATATCTATATTCATCAGAGACAGTAGCAGAAGATCCGATAAGGATATATTTTCGGGATCTTGACCGGGAGACGAAGGTATGAAAGGTTTCGTCGGCCTCAAAAAACACTTCTACATCTTCCTCTACAGGTGAACCGATGACGTGGCGCATAATTCGGCAATTCCGCAGGGTTTGTAAATCCTTTGAGGCGTAGAAGAGGGTTCTGTTATCAGCCGCCCATGCGGCATGACCAGAAACACCTGGAATATTCTCCTCCAGGATGGTGCCGGTTTGTAAATCCTTGATGCGCAGGGAATAGATACGGCGGCTTTGGGTATCTTCTCCGAAAGCCAGATAGCGATTATCCGGACTTACCGAAAGACCGGCAACGGCGTAGTAGGCATGAGGTTGGGCTAATTCATTGACATCCAGTAATATTTCTTCTAATGCGTCAAGGGATTCCCATTTTCTGATATATATGGGGTATTCCTTACCTTCCTCGAAGCGGGTAAGGTAGTAATAGCCATTGAGAAAATAAGGTACAGACTCGTCGTCTTGCCGAAATCGGCCAACCATTTCAGAAAACAACGCTTCCTGAAAGGGTTGAAGATGCTGAGTCATATTTTTGAGGTATGCATTTTCTGCTTCCAGGTAAGCGATGACCTCGGGATTTTCCCGGTCATTCAGCCAATAATAATCATCCTGACGAATATCTCCGTGGTTGGTGAGCATCTTTGGATGGCGAGGCGCTACAGGAGGAATCAACTGATTATTTGTATTCATGAATAATGGGAATTTGACTGAATAAAAATGAACACCGATAATCGCGCAGGAGTTTTGTTAAATTATAAATACCGCACTTCAAAAAGAGCATATCAAGGGAGAAGGATGAA
>CAYTNI010000330.1:0-3882 GCA_964439115.1 uncultured Saprospiraceae bacterium | reverse complement strand
CGCCAATACGCCTCCGATGAGGATAAACGGTCGGCGACGGCCACCCCAAAACCAAACCTTGTCGCTCACAATCCCAAAGATGACCTGGCCAAAAATCCCGGCGATTGGCCCTGCCGCCCATACCAGGCCGACGTTTTCTATGGAAAGTTTGTATTTGGTGGTCAAAATCCAGCTCAGCGCTGCAATTTGAACGGAAAGGGCAAACCCCATCGCTGTGGAGGGCAAACTGAGCATGCCGTAGAAAAAGGGATGAAGGCGTTTTTGAATGTCCAGCATGACACAAATTTTATGGTTATATGGTCGCTACGAAAAGGGTGGCCGCGGCGGGATTGGTGGCCAGTGGGATGTTATAGACGTCACACAGTCGCATCAGCATGCTGACATCCACCTCATGCGGGTGTTTGCCGAGCGGATCTCTGAAAAAAATAACCATATCCACCAACCCATCGGCAATGCGGGAGGCAATCTGTGCATCTCCACCCATCGGTCCGCTTGCCATTTTCTCTACCTCCAACCCGGCGCGCTCGAGGTGCGCACCGGTGGTTCCGGTAGCAATCAGGTGTATTTTTTTTTGCCGAAAGAGCTCGATGTGGTCTTTTACAAAGGCCACCATTTCAGCCTTTTTGCCGTCGTGTGCGATAATTGCAATGGTCATATTAAACCCGTTTCGTTTTATGGTGTTTGGGAAAATGATGCGAAATGCACCTGTTGGAGCAAAATCGCCTCAAATATAGCATAATCAAAACCAAGTCAACTATGAAGAATCTTATTTTACCTGTTGCCGTCATGGCATTAACTGCACTGAGCCTCCACACCATGGAAGCGCAAATCCGCACACCACAGCCCAGTCCCACTGCTGAATTCAAACAAACTGTGGGCCTTACCGATGTGACCATAAACTATTCCCGCCCTAGCGCGCGCGGCCGGGTAGTATTTGGCGACCTCGTGCCGCTTGGCGAAAAATGGCGCACCGGCGCAAACTCCGCCACCAAACTCACTTTCAGCGATAACGTAAAGTTTGGCGGCGAAGAGGTCAAAAAAGGCTCCTACGCACTGGTCACCGTACCTACTGCTGATAGCTGGAAAGTACTCCTTTTTCCTTACGAAAGCTCTAGCTGGGGAAGCTATGTCGATAAGGAACCCATGGTAGCTTTCGCCGCCCGTGCCGATAAGACAGCGGATTTCACCGAAACTTTTACTATCGGTATCGCTGATGTGACCAACAACAGCGCCAACATCGAACTCCGCTGGGAGCAAACCAAGGTGAGCCTTCCCCTCGTGGTAGAATACGATGCCCGCGTGATGGAAGATATCAAGCGCGTGATGGCAGGCCCTGGCGCCGGCGACTACTCCGCAGCAGCCAGCTACCTCCACGACAACAAGAAGGACCTCAACCAGGCACTGGAGTATATCCAAAAGGCCAACAGCATGGCACCCCGCTACTGGACGCTGCGCCGCGAGGCCATGATCCTCGGCGACCTCGGCCGTTACGACGAGGCCATCAAAGTGGCGGATAAGTCCACCGCACTCGCCATGGAAGGCGGTGATGACGCTTATGTGCGCATGAACAAGAAATCAGTGGAAGAATGGACCGCCATGATGAAGAAGAGCGGCAAGAAATAAGATAATTTTCCCGCAATTGTCCTGCAGGTCTTCCATGACACTGCAGGACAATTTTTTTACTTCAAAATTATGTTTACAGGTATTATTGAAGCGCTCGGCCAAATCGTCAGAATCAAACGGGAAGGGTCAAACGTACATCTCACCGTACAATCCGCCATCTCCGGAGAGCTAAAGATTGACCAGAGCCTGGCGCACAATGGGGTATGCCTCACGGTAGTGGAGTTCGGCTCCGATACACATACCGTCACTGCTATTGAAGAAACGTTGATGCGCTCTAATCTCGGTAACCTCGCCGAGGGGGATGCGGTCAACCTGGAACGCGCCATGCGCGCCAACGGCCGCCTGGATGGTCACCTCGTACAGGGGCATGTGGATACCGTAGGGGTTTGTACCGGCGTAGAAACCCTGGACGGGAGTTGGTACTTTCATTTTGAATACGAACCTCGCCACGAATATTTATTGGTGGATAAAGGTTCCGTTTGTGTCAACGGCGTCAGCCTTACCGTAGTAAACCCCGGATTGAACCACTTTTCCGTGGCCATCATTCCCTATACTTTTGAACATACTACCTTTCGCGACCTCAAGGAAGGTGGCCGCGTCAATCTCGAATTCGATGTCATCGGCAAGTATATCGCCCGGCATCTGGAATACTATCGCCGATAGTATTTTTTGTGTAAATGGGTCAATTTTGCTGAAAAATCCCTTCAAAATCAAGGAGGTGATATTGAAATTTGCAAAACCTGCCACCAAAGCCTTATCTTTGTGCCCGTCCGGAAGGCCATGAATAAATCCGGATTATGCCAACCCAACCTTTATGGTCGAAAAAGAAACGTCAGCGCCGCCATTTTTACCTTACAGAGGTGTGCGCTTTTCCCAACCTGAGATGCTTCAACGAAGCCGCGATTTTTTTCAGGAGATGGATCGCCGCCGCAGTCTGCGCATGTTTTCTGATAAACCGGTGGCCAAAGAAGTCATTGAATTCATCCTGATGACCGCCGGCTCTTCACCCTCCGGCGCCCACAAACAACCCTGGACTTTCTGCGTTGTCTCCGACCCCGCAATCAAGGCGAAAATCCGCGAGGCAGCGGAACAGGAAGAATACCTCAATTACCACGGCCGGATGTCGGAGGAGTGGCTAGAAGACCTACAGCCGTTTGATACAGACTGGCACAAGCCTTTCCTGGAAACTGCGCCCTACCTCATCGTCGTGTTTAAAAAGTCGTATGACCTCGACGGGGAGGACAAACGAAAAAATTACTACGTCAATGAATCGGTGGGTATCGCCTGCGGATTTCTCCTCGCCGCCATTCACCATGCCGGGCTCGTAGCACTTACACACACTCCAAGCCCTATGAACTTTCTGCAGAAAATCCTGCAACGGCCTGAAAATGAACGACCCTTCCTGCTGATTCCGGTCGGTTATCCCGCCAACGATGCCATCGTACCCGATATTAAGCGCAAAACCAGGGAGGAATTTATCGTCTGGATTGAATCCCCATGACCTGGAGTTCAGCCATTCAGGAGTTCAACGCCTATTTGTGTATCGAGCGCTCCCTTTCTCCCAATACCCTGGAGGCTTACCTTTCTGACTTAGATAAATTCCGGCAGTATCTACAACTGCACGGTCAAACCCTCGGCCCACACCAAATCGAAACCGGCCACCTCATCGCTTTCCTTATCTGGATTAACCATTTGGGGCTTGCCGCCCGCTCCCAGGCTCGCCTGCTCTCCGCATTGAAAACATTTTACAAGTTCCTGCTCAGCGAGGGGCTGCTTGACGCTGACCCCACCGAGCTGATTGATGGGCCCCGACTGCCTCGCCATATTCCAGAGGTGCTCAGTGTGGAAGAAATTCAGCAGATGCTCGATGTCATAGACCTTAGCACTCCCCACGGCGTGCGAAATCGCGCTATGCTCGAAACCCTCTATGCCTGCGGATTGCGCGTATCTGAACTGGTGGAGCTGCGCCTTTCCAACCTGTTTCTGGATGCCGGCTTCGTAAAAGTGACCGGCAAAGGCAACAAGGAGCGGATTGTACCCATCGGCGCAGAGGCCATCAAACACATCAGGCTTTACCTCGAAGGCGTGCGCAGCGGTATGCTGAACATCCACAAAGACCACAGCAATTTCGCTTTCCTCAACAGGCGCGGCAAAAAGTTGACCCGAGTATCTGTTTTTCTGCTTATCAAAGAACTGGCACAGGCAGTCGGCATCTCCAGAAATGTAAGTCCCCACACCTTCAGGCACTCTTTCGCTACC
>CAYTNI010000329.1:0-3905 GCA_964439115.1 uncultured Saprospiraceae bacterium | reverse complement strand
TCATTATAAAATCCTCAACATCGGCTTTCCACCTTCTCAAAGGTCGGAATTACTGCTGCTAAACCTCGATATTGCCGGTGTCAGTGTATCCGGCGGAAGCGCCTGTACCAGCGGAGCAGATGCAGGATCACATGTGGTGGATGCCTTAGGCGGACTGCCCGGCTGGAAAGCAGTACGTTTTTCTTTTTCCCATCTTAACACCATGGAAGAGGTGAAAACTGTATTAGAAAAACTGCGCACTTGTCTGCCTTGATATCTTAAAATCTTACACTAAATCCATTGAATTAAAACAAACAGAAAATGAATGAGAACGACGAAGAATTTCTGCGTGAGGCCATTAGACTATCTATGCAAGGCCCTGCTCAACGCGCAGGTGGTCCTTTCGGCGCCGTGGTGGTCAAGGATGGGCAAATCATCGGCAGAGGGTTTAACAGAGTAACTTCAACCAATGACCCCACCGCCCATGCAGAAGTATTGGCCATTCGGGAGGCCTGCGCACATTTGGGCAATTTCCAACTGGAGGGATGTACCGTGTATGCTTCCTGTGAGCCTTGTCCGATGTGCCTGGGCGCCATTTACTGGGCGCGACCCGACCGCGTGGTATTTGCAGCCGGCCAGGCGGATGCGGCTCGCATTGGCTTTGACGATCAATTCATTTACGAACAAATAGATATTAAACCCTCGGCGCGTTCCATTCCCATGATACAAATGCTTCGCCAAGACGCGCTCAGCGCCTTTGAAGCGTGGGAAAAACTGGAAGACAAAATTGAATATTGAGTAACCTGCTAATCCAAATATTTCAACCGGATGCCCGAACCAATGTCTCCTTCTACCTTTAAGATGCGAGGCTCTCCGGGTAAAAGGTCGAAATAATTGTCGGAGAAGCGGGCAGAACCATCTTCCGTGTAAATGTAAAGTCCTTTTACCAGATGCATGGCACTAAGTGTCAGCGATTGTTCGTCAGGATTGTAAGTGAAACTGATTTCAGGTGTGAAGAGTTTCAAATCTTTGGGCGATACAAAATAATGCAGGTTTCGAGCCAGTTCGCCCTCTTCGTTGACTAAGCGTAGCCGCGCAAATACCTGATTGGGTTTTGTCCCCTTGAGAAGGGTCTTCAAAGGTAAAACCATATATTTTCCTGAAGAATTTGCTGGAATAGTGAGGTCAAATATGGTGCTGGAAACGATTTGTCCTTCCAGTGTAAATACCTCCACAATCAAATTACTGCGAATACTGGTTAGATAATCGGAAACAATCTGAATCGTCATTTGCTGTTGGTCTGAGACCGGCACAATCAATAGGTCGGCATACAACTCTTTAAGCGCGTAGTGCAACGCTTTCCAGCGACCATAATAATCTATGCCAGACCAGGAGGGGCCTGGCCATGTATCGTTGAGTTGCCAATACATGGTACCCATGCAATGGAATCGTTCTTTCTTGGCTCGGTGGCTCGTGATGGCCGTACGCATTCCATCTGCTTGCGTAAGCTGACTTTTATGCACAAAATCCTGGAAGTCTTTCGCCGGCTTGTAATAGTGATTGGTGAATTTTTCAATCACGCCATTGCCGATATAACTCTTTTGATGTCGTTTCATCACATCCGAGGTGAGGGACCAGTCCTGTTCCGAGGAAAACGCCCTGATGGTGGTCCATTCCGGAAAAGATTGAAATCCGTACTCGTTCATGTAGCGACCTACGAACTTTTGATAACCGTCAAAATAGTCAGGGCCATGCCATACACCCCAATAGTGCATGGTGCCAAAGTTGAAGTTCTCCGGTTTGCCCCAATTGCTTTGGGGTGAACTGCTCACATAGGTTCTGCCGGGGTCTTCTGACCGTATAATAGATGGGAAAAGCTCGTGAAAAAGACTTTGATAGGCTTTCCACATCTCGGCGGCCTTGCCGGGCATAATCATATAACGCACCTGCCAGCCCCAGTGATTCCAGGCCATCTCTATCTCATTGTTGCCACACCATATCGCAATGGAGGGATGGTGACGGAGTCGTTTGGTGTTGTAAATCACCTCCTGGCGCACACTTTCGTAGAACTCCGGGTCATTCCCCGGATACATGCTACACGCAAACATCAGGTCTTGCCAAACCAGAAGGCCCATCTCATCACAGAGGTCGTAGAATAGGTCTTCCTCGTAAATTCCTCCTCCCCAAACCCTTATCATATTCATATTTACGGATTTGGCAGACTCCAACAGGCGGCGGAAGTCTTCCGGACTGCGCCTTGGTAGAAGCGCGTCTCCGGGTATATAGTTGGCACCTTTCATGAATACAGGCACACCATTTAGCTTAAAGTAAAATGCGCGGCCTATGCTGTCCTCATCCTGTATGACCTCAATAGTGCGCAAACCCATGCGGATTGTTTTGGAATCCAACACAGTCTCACCATCCACAAGTTCCACAACAAATTGGTAAAGATGTGGCTTGCCAAGATTGTGGGTCCACCACCTGATAGGATTTTTAACGGGAAAAGGCAAAGGAGCTGCGCTGCTCTCAACAATAGGTGCGGTAGCTAAAATTTCCCCGCCTTCGCCGTTACGGACAACCCATTTAGCAGTGGGCGACGTAGCTCCCGATTGACGCAAAACGGCACGCATGCTTGCCTGTTTATCCTCCAGGGCATCCTGAAAAATCTGAGCATCCTCAATTCGGGCGCCGCTCCAGGCCAGGATGTACACCGGGCGCCATATTCCACAACCTACCATCCGAGGGCCCCAGTCCCATCCAAACTGGAAGGGCGCTTTCCGGGTATATACACTGACTTTTTCCTTGTTGGCATCATTTTCCGCAGTTACGTGATAGGGTAGGGGACCACTCAGCTTGGGTTCATTGACCAGCATGGGCGACCGGAAAAACACCATCAGGGTGTTGATACCAGGTTTTAGCCAGGGTTTTACATCCACCGTCCAGCGGCGAAACATATTATCGGCGCTAAGGATTTTTTCTCCATTGAGAAATACCGATGCGTAGGTGTCTAAACCTTCGAACACCAGTTCGTAGCTTGTAGCTGCGCCAATGCCGGAAAGGGTAAAAGAGGTTTCATACATCCAGTCCTCGCGTTCTATCCATTGCACACTATCTTCATTGGTACCATAGTATGGGTCTGGGATAAGGCCATGGTGCAACAGGTCGAGGTGAACCATGCCGGGCACCCTGGCATCCAGCCACTCGAGTTCTCCCGCACGGCGGAATTTCCAGTTGTGAGTCAGGTCAATTTTTTCCACGGCAATTAAGGAGTTGATGGCAAGAGTGATTGTCGCAAAAATGAGGGCAAACCTTTTAGTGGATGACATTGGCAATCTGTTTACTTGGAGCAAAAATAGTTTTTTTATGGGTATCCGTTATCCCGGAATAATCTTCTTTCATATTTGTTTTCAACGACATAATGGGTTAATTTTGCAGAATACAATAAACCTCAACGTTATAGACATGGAGCACCTTCACCTCAAAGTGAATCGGATTATGGAAGATCCCCGCGCCGTACGCATTATTCAGGAAGCCATGGAGCAACTCTCTGAGGAACAAAAACGCCGGTTAAAGTTCTATGAAGAGATTACCGAAGACGATAAAGCCGAGTTCATCAATGGGGAAGTCCTTTACCACTCTCCCGTGATGAAAGCGCACAATGATGTGACGGGTAATCTGTACATGCTAATCCGAAATTTTGTTTCCTTAAATAAACTAGGCTTTGTAGGTATCGAGAAAATCCTCACCCGTTTTACCCGGAATGACTACGAGCCGGATATCTGTTACTTTCATCCGGAGAAAGCGGTTCATTTCAAACCGGATCAGCTCTTGTTTCCCGTACCCGATTTTGTAGCCGAGGTACTCTCCAAAAGCTCTCCCAAAACTATCTATCACGACACAGTCACCAAGTTCAAAGACTACGAAGC
>CAYTNI010000328.1:0-3911 GCA_964439115.1 uncultured Saprospiraceae bacterium | reverse complement strand
TACTGTGGAGGTAGAAATCCGCCGCAGGTCGGTGAAATGCAAGGTATGGAAACTAGAGTGTTTTGGCAATGCCATCCTTTACCTCCTTGATACAGATGTGCCTGACAATGGTGAGGACCCATGGATTACAGGACAATTATACGGCTGGTTTGGAGAGGAGCGAATTGCTCAGGAAATGGTATTAGGAATTGGCGGAGTAAGAACACTTCGGGCACTTGGCATGGACGTTGATGTTTATCACTTCAATGAGGGGCATGCGCTTTTTGCAGGTTTTGAACTCCTTCGGGAAAAACGAGAGGCGGGGCTTGACTTTCATGCTGCTTGGCAAGAAGTAAAAAATCAAATTGTTTTCACAACCCACACCCCTGTTGTTCAAGGCAATGAATCCCATCCAATTGACCGCCTGTTATACATGGGTGCCGATTTGGGTTTGTCGGAAAGCCAACTGGAAGAATTAGGGGGTAATCCTTTCAATATGACGGTTGGTGCACTTCGGCTATCGCGGAAATCAAATGCCGTAGCCCAACTTCATGCGGAAACCGCAAATAACATGTGGAAACACATTGAGGAAAGATCAGAGATTGTGGGTATCACCAACGCCATTCACCTACCCACCTGGGTAGATTCCGCTATGGTAGAAGGTGCAAAACAAGGCGCAGATCTGTGGGAGCTACACCTCAGGAATAAGTCTGCCCTGGTTGAATTCGTAAAACAACGCACAGGCGTTGAGCTGAATATCCAAAATCTGATTATCGGATTTTCCAGGAGAGCTGTTCCTTATAAACGAAGTGATTTGATTTTCAGCAAACCTGAAATTATCGATCCGCTTCTTCGCGACCGGAAAATCCAAATTGTCTTTTCCGGTCGGGCTCACCCCCTTGATGATACCGGTAAGGAAATTGCTGCCAACCTGGTAGCCATGTCCAAAAAACATCCCGGATCTGTAGTATTTCTCGAAAATTATGGAATGGATATCGGAGCCGCATTAACCCGGGGTTCCGACGTATGGCTTAACAATCCCAGACGCCCTAAAGAAGCTAGCGGCACCAGTGGGATGAAAGCCGCAATGAATGGGGTACTAAACCTGAGTATTCTAGATGGGTGGTGGCCCGAGGCCTGCCAGCATGGCATCAATGGCTGGCAATTCGGCGATGGCTTTGAATCCGAAAATGAAGTAATACTTGATGCCCATGACAGGGAAGCGTTATACCGCGTCCTTTTGGAGGAAGTATTGCCAACCTATTACCAACGCCCGGAAAAATGGGTGGAAATGATGCGACAGAGTATTTTGTCCACCTGGGAGTACTTTGGCGTTAAGAGAATGCTGGACGAATATTACGATTTGCTCTATACACCTGGTAAATAGTTTTTGGTCCCACCAAGCCATTTCCAAACATGAAACAGAATAAAAAGGCCAGAAATGGCAGGCGCAGGACTGTTGTTCCTTGGCGTAAGGCTTTTCTACGCCAAATTCAAGCCTTCACCACAGGCCAAACGCTTGGATCCATTCTTGTTAAAGCCCTTCTTTGGACTGGCCTGGCTAGTTTTCTAACTTTTGGGTTTTTGGCATTGCTCGTTTACACTGGTAGTCTGGGACACCTTCCGACCTATGGAGAGCTTAAGGATATACGCAATGCGACCGCGTCTGAAGTATATTCCGGAGATGGGTTGTTGTTGGGGAAATACTTTATTGAAAACCGGGTTAATGCCTCCAATGCTGAAATTTCACCCCATATTGTTCATGCACTCATTGCCACTGAGGATGCACGTTTTTTTCAACACAGCGGTATTGACTTCCGCGCCTGGTTGAGGGTACTTGTAAAGACCGTCCTGCTTTCTGATGCATCCAGCGGGGGCGGGAGCACATTGAGTCAGCAACTGGCCAAAAACCTCTATCCCCGAAAAGATTTCATGATTTTAAGCATGATCATCAACAAGATCAGGGAAACATTCGTAGCACATCGCCTGGAGGAAATTTATACAAAAGAAGAATTGCTCAATCTATACCTCAACACTGTCCCTTTCGGTGAAAACACCTTCGGTGTAAAGGTAGCCGCAGCTCGTTTTTTCAATACCACACCAAAAAAAATCAAGGTAGAGCAAGCTGCAACCCTAATTGGCATGCTCAAAGGCACAACCCTTTACAATCCCGTAAGAAACCCGGAACGAGCACTTCAACGTCGAAATACTGTGCTCAACCTAATGGTAAAAAACGGATACCTTGAAGCCGCAGCATGTGAACGCCTTAAATCCCGGCCGCTTGGCCTGAAGTATCAGAAAGAGGGCTCAAGCAAGGGGATTGCAACTTATTTTCGGGAACATTTGCGTCAGGAACTTGCACAGATAATTGAGGATTTCAAAAAAGAGGATGGTACGCCTTATAATCTATATACGGACGGGCTCAAGATTTATACCACTATTCACTACAGCATGCAACGATATGCAGAACAAGCTGTGAGGAGCCATCTAACACGATTACAAAGAGATTTCCTAAAGTCATGGGGGAATCAAGGCCCCTGGAACGACAAAAAACTACTTCAGGAGGCCATGAGGCGTTCTGTACGGTATCAAAACCTCAAAGCTGAAGGACTTTCCGAAAGAGAAATTGAATCCGTCTTTAAAACACCCATTAAAACCAGGGTCTTTGACTGGAACAACCCGGATGACTTGAAAACCATAAGCCCATGGGATTCGCTAAGAATGCATTTGGCACTCTTGAGAGCCGGATTTATGGCGCTTGAGCCAGAGACGGGTGTCGTAAGAGCATGGGTTGGCGGGGTTGACTTTCAATCATTTCAATACGACCATACCAAATCCAAAAGACAAGTTGGCAGTACCTTCAAGCCGATCGTTTATGCTGCGGCGCTAATGGAAGGCATGTTACCCTGTGAATATACCCCGAACCAGCTTACCACCTACGTGGAATATGACAATTGGGCTCCTGCCAACTCGGATGACGCATACGGCGGTGTGTATTCCATGGAAGGCGCTCTATCAGGTTCTGTGAATACAGTGGCAGTAGAGGTCTTGATGCGCACCGGCCTGGATGAGGTCCGAAGACTAGCCCAGGACATGGGTATCAGTTCAAAAATACCTGAAGCGCCATCTATCGCACTAGGTACCACTCAGGCATCTTTACGCGAAATGATCACTGTATATGCTACTATGGCCAACCAAGGACGACGGCCTTTGTTCTACTATTTGGAGAGGATTGAAACTGCTGACGGTAAAGTACTTTTACGCAACCCTCGGCCCAACCCTAAAGCCTTCCGGCAAGTTATCCCGGAGGAGCACGCGGCAATGGTCACGCGGATGCTGCAAACAGCAGTTAACGAAGGTACAGGTAAGAGACTGCGGTCACAATTTGGACTAACGGAAGATATTGCAGGAAAAACCGGAACTACCCAAAACAATACCGACGGTTGGTTTATTGGTTATACACCGCATCTGGTAGCAGGCGTTTGGGTAGGAGCAGAATGGCCACAGGTGCATTTCAGAAGTACGGCGCAGGGCCAGGGCGCGAATTCAGCGCTGCCGATATGGGGGCGTTTCATGCAAAGTCTGCGCCAGGATTCCAGGCTGCGCAGATGGAGTCGGGGCGAATTTCCGGTTCTTCCTGATACCTTGTCAGCCATGATGGACTGTCCTTATTTTTTATCAGAAATGCCAATAGAAGAACCAATAATCGAAGGTTATGAATCTGAAGGAGGTTATCAATAGCGCACTCCATCATCTCAATCTGGATGCAGAACTAGATGATTTTGACAAAATCCACGAAAGTATTTCGAGGGACATCGTATTTAAAGGTACCAACCTTTGGATTTTGATTTTTGCCATTGTACTTGCTTCAGTGGGGCTAAATATGAACTCGACGGCCGTTATCATAGGAGCCATGCTTATTTCCCCTTTGA
>CAYTNI010000327.1:0-3911 GCA_964439115.1 uncultured Saprospiraceae bacterium | reverse complement strand
CGGCTTAAATTCCCGGATGATTTGGCGCGACTTCCAGATACTATGGACTAACTTGAAAGGGAATAGCAAATTCCGCGGGGAAAGGGAACGTTGAAAACCGCTGATCCAGAGTCCCTTAATAGTATAGCCGGCCTGAGGAACTTTTTCCATTTCCAGTTTTCCGAGTGCGCCGACAAATAGGATTTCAGCCTCCGGCGCTAAATGGCGCAGGGCATCGGCGATGGCAATAGCCGGAAATACATGCCCCCCTGTGCCTCCTCCGCTGAGGAGAATGCGCGGTGCTATTGCAGGTATGAATTCCGGTTTTTTCATGCGTTTGGAAATAAAATTAATCTGTTTTTTGGTCAGCCATAGCTTCGATATGCTTACTCACGCTCAATATTAGGCCGAAGGCGATACAGGAAAAAAGCGTAGAGGTGCCTCCCATACTAACCATGGGCAAGGCGAGTCCGGTTACGGGCACGAGATGTACAGACACGGCGATATTGGCGAATGCCTGGAAGGTCAGGAGCAGGCAAAGTCCCATGGCCAGCATGGCACCAAATGCTTTGGGGCTCCGCGTCACGAGGCGGGCTACTCTGAAAAACAATACCACATAGAGCAGCACAATCAATGCTCCACCCACAAATCCATATTCTTCACAAATAATGGCATAGATAAAATCGGCGTAAGGGGAAGGAAGGAAATTGCGCTGTGTGCTGTTCCCAGGTCCGTTGCCGAGCCACTCGCCATTGGCGATGGCAATTTTTGCCTGCTGCACCTGGAAGTTACCTTGCGGATTATCGACAAAATCAGTCATTCGAGACACCCAGGTATGCACCCTGATGTATTCGGGCAGATATTCTCCGACAAAAATGAGTGCAGAAAACAACACGATGCCCAGTACCACCAGGAGGCCGATGTATTTTACGGAAACTCTCCCTACAAACATCATACCAATGCAAACGGTCATCAATAAAACTGCGGTGGACAAATTTGCCGGGGCGATGAGGCCACAAACGATGAGGATGGGTACGATGATGGGTAAAAATGCCTGTTTCAGATCTTTGATATATTCCTGTTTGGAAGATATTTCCCGGGCAACGTAGATGATGAGGGCAATTTTGGCAAAATCGGAGGTCTGAAAAGACAGGTTAATCCCTGGAATGATGAGCCAGCGCTTGGCATCATTGATTTCAACCCCAAAAAGAATAGTAAGGAGCAATAGGGGGATTGCCGTCACGAGGAGTACGGGAGCCCATTTGGCATATCGCCTGTAGTGCATCAAATAGGCCAGATAGGTCAGCATGAGGCCAAAGGCCAAAATGGCGGTATGCTTAAAAAGGAAAGCTTCAGTGTTGCCGCCGCGTTGACTCCAGGCCAGTTTTCCAGTTGCACTGTACACGGCCAGCACGGAAAAAATGGACAACACGGCAAGGATTGCCCAGACTACCCGGTCACCTTTCAGTTCTGCATTAATTCTATGGAGCGTGGACATCAGATATGCGTTTTTTCCTGAATTAATTGATGGACGGCTTTTCTGAACTGATCGCCGCGGTCCTCGTAATTTTTGAACAAGTCAAAGCTGGCGCATGCCGGGGAGAGCAACACCACATCCCCGCTTGATGCTAATTTAGCGGCAGCATGGACAGCCTCAGCGGCATCATTTGTTTCTACCAAATGCTGGACATCGCGCCCAAAAGCAGCTACAATTTTGGCATTGTCTGCACCGAGGCAGACAATAGCCTTCACTTTTTGCCGCACCAGAGGTCGAAGGGGTTCATAATCGTTGCCCTTATCCTGGCCGCCTACGATCCACACCACGGGAGCCGTCATGGCATCCAGGGCATAAAACACGGCATCGACATTAGTAGCTTTGCTGTCGTTGATGTACTGCACGCCATGGAGCTCCCCTACCCTTTCCATGCGGTGCGGCACATTGACAAAGGATTCCAGGCCGCGTTGAATGACCTCGGCGGGAATCCCCAGTGCCTGTGCCGCACGCACGGCGAACAGGGCGTTCATGAAATTATGGCGGCCTTTGAGCGAGCTGCGCCCTAGGTCAAATGAGTCACCGCCAGACAGGATATTATGGCCATGCATCATTTTTCCGCTGATGGCGGCATGATGGGCCTTAAAAGGATGATTTTGCATATAGACGCCGAGGTTGGGATCATCGGCATTATAGATAAAGATGTCTTCAGCATTTTGATTCATGGCAATCCGAAACTTGGAAGCCACATAATTCTCCATTTGATAATCGTAGCGATCGAGGTGATCAGGAGTGATATTGAGCAGCATGGCGATGTTGGGCCGAAATGCCTGCACGCCATCCAATTGAAAACTGCTCAGTTCAAGCACGAAATAATCCCATTGTTGTTCCAACACCAGGCGGGCGAAGCTATAGCCTACATTCCCGCCCAGGCCGGCCTTTAATCCGGCGGTTTGGAGCAAATGCCAGGTCAGTCGGGTGGTGGTGGTTTTACCATTGCTACCAGTAATACCTATGGTAAACGTGTTCGAATATCGGGAAGCGAACTCAATTTCTGAGATTACAGGGATTCGGTTTTCCCGGAGTGCTTTCACCAGTGGTGCTTTATCGGGAATGCCCGGGCTTTTAACCACTTCATCGGAGGCCAGGATTTTTTCCCAGGTGTGATGGCCCTCCTCAAAGGGGATACCATGAGCACTTAGTTCCTCGCGGTACTGATCCTGTAGGGTACCCAGATCAGATACAAAAACCTCATGCCCTTTTGCCTGGGCTAGCAGTGCGGCGCCTGTGCCGCTTTCTCCGCCTCCAAGAATGGCCATTTTCATGATTATCTGATCTTTAGGGTGATGATGGTTACTACAGCCAGCAAAATTCCGATTATCCAGAACCGCGTAACAATTTTACTTTCATGCATGCCCAGCTTTTGGTAGTGGTGATGCAGTGGTGACATGCGGAAAATCCGACGACCTTCTCCATACTTCTTTTTGGTGTATTTGAAATAGCCCACCTGAATCATGACAGACAAATTTTCCACCAAAAAAATTCCGCACAACACGGGGATTAACAACTCTTTGCGAAGCAGAATGGCCAGTGCGGCGATGATTCCGCCAAGAGTCAGGCTGCCGGTATCGCCCATAAATACCTGAGCGGGATATGCATTATACCACAAAAATCCGATACATGCCCCCACCAGACAGGCCGCAAAAATGACCAGTTCGCCGGTGCCGGGCAGGTAAAGAATATCCAGGTAATTGGCCGCAATGGAATTACCGGAAACATAGGCAAAAACGCCCAGGGTAAGGCCGATAATCCCTGAAACGCCTGTGGCCAGGCCATCTATGCCATCCGTGAGGTTAGCTGCATTCGATACGGCCGTAACGATAAAAATGACTACGGGTATAAACAGTATCCAAACCCATTTTTCCGCTTCCGACTCTTCCATGGGCAAAACCCAGGCATAATCGAAGCGATTTCCTTTCAGGAAGGGCACGTTGGTGAGGCTGGCCTTATAATCTGCCTTTTCGGCTACCGTATTTCCTTCGCCGATGTAAAAGGGTCCTTTTACAATTTGTTGTTCGCTAAAACCCACATTTTCTGCGGTTTCGGTATCCATGCGCACGACGATTTCCTTGCTTGCCACCATGGTGATGCCGATGATGAGCCCCAGCCCAACCTGTCCGAGAATTTTGGATTTCCCGGAAAGACCTTCTTTATTTTTCAGAAAGACTTTAATATAATCATCCACAAAGCCTATCACGGCCATCCAGATGGTAGCGACAATCATGAGAATGACGTAAATATTATCCAGGCGGGCCACCAGCAAACAAGGAATCAGGATGGCCATGATGATGATAATTCCACCCATGGTCGGGGTTCCTTCCTTCTGCTTTTGCCCCTCGAGGCCGAGATCGCCACCATTGCCGACATCCGCTCCATCGAG
>CAYTNI010000326.1:943-3917 GCA_964439115.1 uncultured Saprospiraceae bacterium | reverse complement strand
ATTTTCCAGAGCATTGCCGCAAAGCCTGGTTATTGGCCACAGCAAAGCCTGCATTTTGGGTGTTGGCAATAAGTTTGAAGTCTGGAAATTTTTCCCTGACCATTTGGACGGAATCATCCAGTGAATTGTTGTCCACTACCCAGACTTCAGCATCAATTGTTTTAACCGCCTTTTCTACAGATCTTAGTGCCTGTTCGAGAAAATGGCGGACATTGTAGTTGACGATGATGATGGAGAGTTTCATAGGGAGTCTTACCGGAGGCGCCTGCGGTAATTGGCATCGGGGCATTTCAAATCGCCGAAATAATACAAGATACCCAAACCAAGATACACATAGGTATCATTGCTGTTCCGATCGCCACGTTGAACGCCAGGACGGCCGAGTTGACTTCCTTCCACCCCGGGAATGGGAATTGATCGGTCAGAAAGCGCGACGGCAATATCACCTCTAAGCCTTTGAAGGTCTCTTTTGTCGGCATATACACTGCTGACATCGTCCAGATAATCAGTAGAAAGGCCGCGAGCGGCAATTTCGAGATTTAGGCTAAAGCGGTAGTTGAGGTCAAGTTTGAACCCGCCGCCATACAGCCACCCAAAAGACCCGATATAGTATTCCTCGCCACGAAGTTGACCTTCGGTGCCCAGGGGGCGTAACTCCACAAGCCGTCCGTCGAATTCAGCCTTTGGATTGAATCTGGAGTAGGCGAAACCGCCTAACATGTAAGGAGTGAAGAAATAGTCGCGGTGGCCATGGATATAGGGGAGAAAATTAAATTCAAGCTGGAGGGTGCCGTCGGTTAGTGCGGATTGAAAGCTTAGGTTTCGGGCTCTTTCAAAATTATTTTTAGAACGCGCATCGTCGGCGCTGATGGAGCCGACATTCAAGCCGGCGCGCATGCAAATGCGTTCATTGAAACTGTAGCGCAGAGCAAAACCTGCAGCCGGGCCTGGCAGTCCAAGGTCAAAATTGGTATTCAGATCCCCGAAATAATAGGAAATGCCGCCCCATGGACCTGCTTCCCAGCCTACCTGTGCGGATAGTTGCCACGAAAGCAAAAAAACAGAAAAAATCCCACCTATTCTTTTCATCGTATTGGTGTAGTGTTGCGTGGTGCAAAGTTAACAGATGTACGGATTAAAAAGTGATTGGGTTATCACTTAAGACATTCCGCAGCACTTTTGAAGAACGAAGGGATAACGGAGAGAGCCGGATTTCTGTTTTATAGAAAGACGTAATTATGCATGAGTTTATGGTATCACTAACGAGTACATAAAACTTAAAATTTTGTATCTCATATATTTAAGTTTCGTAGCAATCATCCCAACACATAAAAAAGCGATTATTCCTTTTCGAAACAACCGGCATCCGGGGTCACAGGATCGCGGGGAAGATTGAGTAAATCAGTAGAAATAGCGGGCAAGGGGCGGGCTTTTTCCAAGGCAATTGAAAGGCTATCCAGGGTAAAATCGGCTTTATTGGGATCCTTGAAGACCTTGGAGGTGGAAGTTCCATTAGTACAAGGATTGCAGATAGTACTTAGGAAGTTGGCGTAACGGCCGTTCAATCGGGTGAGCAATTCATCTACTCTGACCACACAATCGCGGAAAGTCACATTAAATAAGAAGTCATTTTGTCTTTGTCCGATGTCAGAAATATCAATTTGATCCCTACGGGAGCCGTAGATGATAGAATTTACGAAACTTGCATTCAGGCGATAATCCTTTCGGTTCTGGCAATTGAGTGGGTCGTCATAGCACCAGAAATTGCTCATGCCCAGTGCAGCAGCGTTGACGCCGTAATTGGCTATGGTGCAGTAGGTAAAATCGTAATCACCGCCAAACAGCAACTGTACGGAGTTTGAACCATTGCTGTGAAAGAGGCAATTTTCAGCTTTAATACGCGAATGAAAACCTACGACGCCATTACCTGCAGTATTGTAAAATCTGGAATTTCGCAAGGTGACTTCGGCTGAGGAATCTACCAGGAGTGAGAAACGGCTATTCAGTACAGAGGTGTAATTGAATTCATTGCCCCTACTTCCTTTTCCCAGGACAATACCATTCCATTGGCCGCGGGCATTTTCAAAAGCTTCCTCCAGGCGGTCACCTTGAATAATGACGGGTTGCTCAGCTGTTCCCTGCACCTTAATTCTACCATTGGCAAGGGTATAAATAATACCGTCGTTATAGATTCCGAGTAAGTCGTTTTGGGCAACTCCGCCATGGATGTAGATTCTGGTACCTGCGGGTATGACCAGGGTACATTCATCCACGAAAACGGCGCCATATACGACATAAGGGCGGGGGTCATTCCAAACCACCTGACCATTGTTGCACGTCAGCAAAGTTGGAACTCCTTTATCGAATCGGCTTGGAAAATAGTTGGCATTTTGCCCCCAGGCCTCCAGATGTACGCGTTGAAGGTTTCCATTAGTCTCAAAAGAAATAGCATCCATTAAGACAAAGGGGCTGACCGACAGAGGCTGGTCTGGATCTACTGTCACTTCTACAAAAACATAAATACTATCACGCGGATAAATTTCCACATCGGTATGCGTGTTTCCAATTGCTCCATCCACGTTGAGCCGAAAGCTATTGCCGGCAAGGCCTTCCAAAATGACTTTGGAAATGCGTATAGGGCGATCATGTGGATTATAAACCTTAAAATTAAGAGTAGAAGAGCCCAATGCTGTGAAAACCGTATCAAAACGGAGGGTATCTAAGGAAAACTCCAGCCGAGCATCCGGGGAAGTGATGAAAGTTTCCTCCTTATCGCAGGCAAGAAAAAACATGAATGATGCGATACCGAAGCCCTGGACAATTTTCCAAATCATTGAAATTCTTTTGAACAAAGGTAGGCAAGATTTTTTTGGCAGACTCCTTTAAAAAGCTTAAATTGGTTTGGCCAAAATCATTCATCACTTTACCCACCTTTCATGGTTCCTGAAATCTCAACTGCAGAAACTATTTCCAG
>CAYTNI010000326.1:0-933 GCA_964439115.1 uncultured Saprospiraceae bacterium | reverse complement strand
TTAAGGTTTATTGCTAACCGATTACTGCAAATGGTTGAATTTCTTGAGAATTATCAGAATGGAAATTCTTGTTGTAATCAGCAGGAAGATGATAAAAGTCAGCAATCCTTGTTTTTAGCCAGACTGAACATCTGTATCTTTAATCATTTAAAGGGAGGTAAATTGAGTATATCGAGTTTGTGCCGTGATCTGGGGGTAAGCCGATCATGTTTGTACCGCCAATTTGATTCGACTATTCATATTCCTCCTGCACACTATATTCTATTGATGAGGCTTATCTATGCAAAATCTCTGTTAGAAACCCAAAAATTCAAGGTGGGGGAAATAGCATTTCGGACGGGCTTCCTTGATGAAAGCCATTTCATTAAAGTTTTTAAACGGTATTTTGGCTTGACCCCTAGCGCATTATTACCAAAATCAAACAATACAAATAATTAAGTTCATTTCATTTTTTAGAACTTTCTTACTTATATTGTTCCGCCAGTACAATTTTCATCACCTCTTCTTCTGTGTAGCCGGTCAGCAGGCAGATAGTTTCCACTGATACGCCATTCCGATAGCCATTCACCGCTACTTCCTGACGGTTTTTCTCGAAGCCCTTTTTGAGACCTTGCTCAATGCCCCTCTCTAGGCCTTGCTCAATCCCTCTTTCCAGACCTAATCTTTCCCGGTTTTCCAGAATGGATTCAAATTGTTTCATGATTTCAATCGTTTTTTTCGCCGGAAGTCTCACTATCTGCTCCTGTAGCGTCTCTTCCCTGATTTTAGATACCCACAAATAGTAAATTCCAAACTGCTGGAAAAAGTTCCCACCACGTGCCGCATCCAGGGTCTCAAATATTTGTACAAACCGCTCCACCAGACGCGCCGGGTCGTGGCTATACTTTTGTACCTGCAGCGATGCACGAAGCCATACATCGCTTAGTCCTAGTA
>CAYTNI010000325.1:0-3917 GCA_964439115.1 uncultured Saprospiraceae bacterium | reverse complement strand
ACGCCTCCATATCTGAGGAAGCTTCGTGTTCAATGCCGAGGTGCAGTATCCGGCCGCCGGTCTGATTGATGGGGTAAATACTTTTGCCGACGACGATGCCCTTTTCGGGGGCGACATATTCCCTGACGAGGTCGCCAAATACGTTTCGCAGGGTTCCAATGACCTGGCCGGGCTCTAATCTTTCCTTTAGCTCCGGATATACGGTGAGAATACCTCCGGTATCGGTGTAGAGCCAATAGGATTTTCGGCAAACTACCGGCGGGGTTTCCGGGATGATGATCTCGTCGTCGGTCATGCCCAGATGGCTCAGCAGATTGTGTACACCTATTAATCCGGAACGGATGATGCCCCGTTGAAAAGTGGCCGGATTGCCGAGTTCAAGGGTAATGGCATGGATGCCGAGGGCGGAGGCTGCTCCCCGAAGGGTGCCGTCGGAGGGTGGGTTGTGGACGATTATTTCGGCATTTTGGAGGAGCGCCATTTTTCGGGTAATAGGTTCATCCATATTGGCGCGGATGTACCAGGAGTTGATGCGCCCGCTGCTGGCGGTGTGCAAATCTACGAGGTAGTCGAATTCACTGACAATCCAGTTGACGGTGCGGAATGCATACACTTCGCTCTCGTTGCCCTCAGCTTTGCCGGGCATGATGTCATTGAGGTCCACGCTATCGACAAACTCGCGCTGGTTGCGGTGCAGGGAGGGTACATTGACAATCGGCACACCCACCAGGGTGCCGCGCAGGGTGGGGAGGTCAATCTCCTGGAAAATTCGCTGTATTACGGGTATTCCATTAAGTTCATTTCCGTGCACGGCGGCGGTAAGTCCTACCACCGGACCGTCTTCCAGACCTCGGGCCACCATCACCGGCACATATACCGGAGCGCCAATGCCATCGGTCACTAAATGGACGAGATAGCGCGTGATGGCTCCGCGAGGGGCATCTGCCACTTTTAACTGTCGGATGACCTGTGAGGTTTCGCGAAAGAGAAAGATTGGGTTTGACATAATGGGTTAATTGCCGTTTTGGCAGGAAAAATAGTAAAAATCCCTGAAAATGAGAAAAGGCCGCGGCGATTCCTTCCTTTGGGGAAGATTCGCCGCGGCCTTTTAACCCTTGCGGGACAAAAACACGTATTTTCTCAAAAAAATTACGGTCTGATAATCATCAGTTTTTGGGTGCCGATGAGGGCGCCATTTTCTACCCGTACAAAATAAGTTCCTGCGGGGAGTTGAGACACGTCTAAGGCTACCCGGTTATTCCCTTTATCGAGCTCAACACGGCGGCTGAGCGTTGTTTTTCCGGTAATATCCAAAAGGGAAATCTGTACAGGTCTGCCGCTTTCCGGTTGCTGAACATCGAGGGTTACCTGGTCGCCGGCGGGATTGGGGAACATGGAGAATCCGGATTCCAGTACTTCCACGGGAATGTCGAAAGAGGTCACTTCGCCATCAGTGCTGCCATCGGTTCGGAAAGCCGTGCTACTCAGGCTGATGCGCAAGGTATAACAGTTGGTGTTGCTGTTGGCGCCGGCATAGCCATAGACGCGCACATACCAGTTGGAGATCACCGTATTCGTATTGAAAGTAATCACCTCATCCGTCGTGCCGGCATTTTGGGAGACCCTCCGGCGTGTACTGTTCTGGTACAATTCGAGGTCGTAGTCATCGGGGAGGTTGGTCAGGTCAATGCGGATATTCCTGGCGTTGGACGCATTGGCAAATCGGTACCAGTCTCTGTCGGTGGAGGTAGAAATCTGCGACAAGATATCCTGGTTTACAGGAGCGAGTGGCAGGAGCGTACTTCTGTTGTTGTTGGGCTCGAACGATTCTTCGCAGGTAGTACCGCCGCCGCCGCCTGAATCAGTAGTCGTAGTAAAGGTGGTGGAGTTGGAGTAACTTCCCAGGGTGCCGTTGCAATTGCCCTGCACCTGAAATTCGTAGGAGGTGCCGGCGGTCAGTCCGGTGAAATTCACGGAAGTGCCTCCGGTGCTGGCGGTTGACCAGGAGCTTGCCCCTGTTTGCCGGGCGCGGACGTTATAGGAAGTGGCGCCGCTGAGGGCTGTCCAACCCAGCACGGCGCTGGTGGTGGTAATGCCGGATGCATTGAGCCCGGAGGGGGTTCCGCAGGTAATGCCACCGCCACCGCCGTCTGGGGCGTTGCAACCTTGTGAACTTGCCAGGCTGGCGCGGGCACCTCCGGGTGCGAGCACAGATTGCATCCGCGTTTTTTGTCCGGAGGTAAACATATTCATGCACACATCATTCGTATAGTCCATGTAATTCATGGTCATTTCGATCGGGCTTCCGGAGCAGGTGCTGTAATGCGGGTAAGTGGGGCATCCTGAGTTGGAAGTGTTGTGAACGGGGGTATCAGAGACGAAGTCATTGCCGCAGGTGGCATCACCCCAGATGTGGCGAAGGTTGAGCCAATGGCCCACCTCGTGCGTGAGGGTACGGCCGCGGGCATAGCTCCCTCCTGCCGGGTTTGGGCTTGCCACGGAACCTACGCTGGAAAACACTACCACCACGCCATCGGTGGCAGCGGCTCCTCCTGGAAACTGTGCATAGCCCAAAAGGCCTGCGCTGCTCCCGCCAAAGCGCACCGACCAGACGTTGAGGTATTCGTTGCGATTCCAGATGGTGGAAGGCTTGAGGCTGCTCTCTATGCTATTCATAGACCATGAAGACGTAGTGCGCTGAATGCGGTTGATGCCATTGGTTGCTGTACCATCGGGCTTGCGTTGTGCCAGACAGAACTGAACTTCCGTATCGGCGTGCAGCCCCTGGAAAATAGCGGGTACCTGAGCGGCATCGGCGTTCAGTTTGCGGAAGTCCTGGTTGAGCTGGTCCAGCTGGGCCAAAACCTGGGCATCAGAAAGGTTTTCGCCGGTTCCCAGGGGGTCGCCGTTGTGGACGATGTGAAACACTACGGGAATGGTGACCACCGCGCGAAATTGAACCTGGTCGCCTCGCCCGAAGGATTCGGTGTGGCGTTCAATGGCTTCCATGCGGAGTAGCATCTCCGGGTCGTTCTGAAGCTGTTGCTCCAGCACTTCCATGGCGCCGCAGGTACGGGGCAGATCCTGACCCTGAGCGGCAAAAAACATCGAAAGAAATGTAAAAATGAAAAATGTGCGCATGATGTGAAATTTTTGAGGCTTATGAACGTAAAAATTACTCTGCAAAAGTATCTAATTTCAAATGTACATTCAAAAAAGTTTTACAAGCGTTACTTTTCCGCGCCAAAGCAGCATTTGGCAAATATTGGCGTTTTAAAAAATGCAAACTATCAATTTCGATGTTGAAAAAATTTCGTCTCTTTTGGCCGGTTTATATGACCATCTTTTGGATAGGGGGTTGTACCGTCAAGGAAATTGACAAGCCAATCATCGTCCCACAGGTGGAAAAGGAGTTTTTGATAGAGATGCGCGAGGAGCCGGGGCCTGCTCCGCGCCGGCTTAGCTTTGCCATGCGGACGATAATACAGCAGGAATGTCTCAATACGGACATTCGGCATCAGTTGTTTTCTTTTCCAGGCCGGTATCGGCTCAATCTCCTTGGTTTGCTAAAACCCTCCGACTGTATTCCGGGCGTGGATTATGCCAAGGCGCAATCCAATCTGGAGATGCCTGCAGAGGGCTTGTATAATTTCGAGGTTCTTTTGGGGAATACGGTTTCCAACGAAGGGGTGTTGGATGTTAAGGAAAATACCATCACCCTGAACCTGGAAACAGAAGTAGGTATTATCCTGGGCAATCCCACGCTCCGCCGGATACCTGAATTTACCATCTGGGGTTATGTGGGTTTCTCTGAATCTTCCATGGCTCAGGTGGCAGAAGGTTTTGTCAACGAGGTGGGTGCCCGTGCCGGAGTCGGCAATTTTGTGCCCGGCCATTACGGGCATTTCAGTATTCCT
>CAYTNI010000324.1:0-3924 GCA_964439115.1 uncultured Saprospiraceae bacterium | reverse complement strand
GTAGCAGAAATGCGGAAATTTGGCATTCCCGCCTCGGTTAAATTGGCACAGGGAATTTTGGAAAGTCAGGCAGGGCATATTCCCGACAAGCGCAAGGACAACAATTATTTTGGAGCCCCGCTCGCCGGAGGGGACTATATCAGTGCATGGGAAAATTGGAGAGCTCACAGTATCCTGCTGCGGGAAAAATATCCCAATTTGTTTGAAGGTGCCTTTGGTTATAAGCAATGGGCCAAAGGCTTGGAGAAGAGCGGATATAACAGCTCTGGAAATTATGCCGAGAATCTGGTGCGCATTATCGAACAATATCAACTGGAGAAGCTGGACGAGTGAGGTAGTATTCCTGGCTTTTTCTGAATTAAACGGGCGCAAACCAATTTGACGCATTGAAAATTTTTATAATAATTTTGGATTGCACTTCATGGTTAGGTATCTTTAATTGCTTGGCCGTTGTTCCAAAGGTTTTATGCTGTCGGTTGGTTCGCACTTTAGATCACCATGAAGTACCTGGTATTCTAAAAGCGAGACTCAACCACTACATGATTTGTGCACATTCAGAAGGGATGGCAGGTTTTTGGAAATTAATTGTCCGACGAGCTGCGAACCTGGAGAGGTCATCTATTGAATGGGGTACCTTTTGCCATGAATAATTAACAAATTCGGAGTCCAACCTTTATGTTTTAAGGATTGAAATAACCCTGAGGGTGCAAGCCAAATTGACGCATTGAGAATAATTAATATTTTGGAATGCACTTTATGGTTGGGTGTCTTTGATCGTGTGGCCGTTATTCCAAAGGTTTTATACGACCGTTTGGTTTGTGCCCGACTAAAACAGATGAAGGCCAGGAATTACATTTGAATCCCTGGGAAAACCTAATGGAAAAAATCATGTGAAGTCCCCAAAATACCACTTGAGAATCCACTTGGATATTCATAAGTTGAAATCCAAAAGAAATCTGAGAACAGCATTGGAGGCTCCCAGGTAACCAAAAGTGAAACTTATGAACAGGAAATTACTTTGAAAACCATACCGAGAAATTCCGGAAATATTGCAGTGGAAGCCGCAGGTAACCCCAAAGGGGATGATGCTACTGATAATTAAGCTGGGAGGATTTGCGTTTTGAATCTTTTCTTTTTCCCTCATTCAGTTCAAAGTTGAATCCTTCAGCCTCGAACCTGAGGTATTTTTCACGATCGAAGCGATATAGTTTTGCTGGACGATGAGCTACTCCCTCTTGAGTTTGGTCTAGGTCCACCAGTAATTCCATGCTGAGGATCTTTTTTCTAAAGTTTCTTTTGTCCAGCTCCGTTTGAAGGATTGCTTCATAAAGGTGCTGCAATTCTGTGAGGGTGAAATGAGGCGGGAGCAGTTCAAATCCAATGGGTCGCCATCTGACCGAACTTT
This sequence comes from uncultured Saprospiraceae bacterium, assembly GCA_964439115.1. GTDB lineage: Bacteria > Bacteroidota > Bacteroidia > Chitinophagales > Saprospiraceae > UBA2329. The sequence continues at coordinate 2,519 of CAYTNI010000324.1, read as the reverse complement.
TAAGGCGTTGGAAACAACGGTTAAGGATTTCGAGGTGGTCGAAAGCAAGCTCTTGAACTTGTGCTACCGGGTGCCATTGTGCCTTGAGCGCTATAGAAGCGGGTTGAAGTTTGTAGTCGTTGATTTTCACCAGGGAAAAATAGGCTATGGTGATGACCCTGCCAAAAGGGTGGCGATCCACGGCACCAAAGGTTTTAACCTGCTCAAGATAAACTTCCCGAAGCCCCGTTAGTTCCTCCAGAACGCGGTTGGCAGCCGCATCGAGGTCTTCATTGGGATATACAAAGTATCCGGGTAATGCCCATTTTCCGGAATAAGGCGCTTCACCTCGTTTTATCAACAACACCTTCAAATCGCCCTCGTCAAAACCAAAAATCACATTGTCCACGGTGAAGGCTGATTTAAAAAAATTATCAAAATCCGTCATTGTTTGTCAATATAGTTTGCTACAATCCTAATTTTTAAGTTTTACCACCCGAAATTAGTGTGAATTTTACACTACCACAATTTTTTTGTGCAAAATTGACTTGTTTTTTGTAATTTTGGTCAATTCAGTAGCAAACTATGATCCCGGTGTCTTTAAATTGGCATGAATCGCCATTTGTCAGAATTTTATTGCCTTTTGCAGGAGGTATTTTGCTCCAGGAAAAGGCTGGTGGGGGAGATTTAGTCTTCCATGTATTCACATTATGTGCAATTTCAGGCGCAATTGTAATGTTGTGGCTTGCCATTTCAAAGGTACCCTACGCCTGGCGGATGGCCTTTGGCATTGCGAGTACCCTTACCTGGTTTAGCGGAGGTTGGATTGTTCACTTCTATTCCGATCAGCGAAAATTGCCCGATCACTACAGTCATTTTATTCATGACCATAGTGTCCTGACAGGACATATCAGGGATTTGAAAATACGTCGGGAACGATTAAGAACGGAGGTAAAGATTAATGGCATATTGGACAGCTTGGGGAACCACCGGAAAGTTACAGGAATAATTCACCTTTTTGTTCCGTTCACAGGTCAACCCAAAAGTCTTGAAATCGGGGATTGGGTGGCCTTTACAGGGTGGGTAAACCCCACTGAACCGGTAAAAAATCCCTGTGCCTTTGATTATCAGACATATCTTAAGAGGCGACACATCCATTTTCAAGTGTTTTCAGATTCCACCCAGTGGATAATAATACAAAGGGGGCATGGATTTCATGTTAAAAGATTTCTGGAACGTTGCAGAAGATACTGTCTTCAAATACTAGCGAGACATTTACCCTCGGAGGAAGGCTATGGTGTAGCCAGTGCGCTGATTTTGGGTTATAGAGAAGCTACCCCCGAAGCGCTGGAAAATGCCTTTGCCGCAACCGGAGCCACCCACGTCTTAGCAGTTTCAGGCCTGCACGTCGGGATTGTCCAACTGATTTTAGCATCCTTACTACAGATTTTCGAAGGAAGGAGCAGGAGGAAAAATCGTTGGATAAAAACAGGCATATTAATTCTAGGCGTTTGGACTTTTGCCCTGCTCACCGGCGGTGCGGGCTCCACCCTCAGAGCCGCGACCATGTTTAGCCTGTTATCATTGGGTAAGGCGATAGGCCGTGGGATTAGTCCGTATAATTCCCTCTCGGCATCGGCATTTTTACTTATTGCCTTGGATACCAGCCGGATTTTTGATGTAGGCTTCCAGTTGTCCTACCTGGCCGTAGGCGGCATCGTTTTTCTGTATCCACGGATATACAAGTTTTGGTACATCTCGGGAAGAGCCAGAAATTACCTGTGGCAACTAACCGCGCTATCACTTTCTGCCACCTTGGTCACCGCGCCTATTTCACTGATGTATTTCCATCAGTTTCCCATTTACTTTTGGCTATCGGGCTTGATAGCGGTCCCGCTTTCCGGGGTTATCCTGGGGTTGGGGTTATGGTTATTTGCGGTGGATTGGCTTCCAGTTGTGGGCATCTTCAGTGGAAAAGCATTGGATTGGTGCGTCTGGTTGCTGAACGAGTCCATTCTTCTGGTGGAAAGGATGCCTTTCCATCTTATTTCAGGTGTTTGGGTAAGTGAAACGGGCGGATGGGCCTTGTATGCGGCGATGCTGGCTTTTGCTTTTGGTGTAGCACTTCGCAAATTCAGATTGCTTTTGGCCGGATTGTCCATTCTTTGCGCGGCATCGCTGGTGCATGCCACCGTGGTTTTCCAAAAAAAGGGCCAAAGAGAAATCATTTTGTACCATCTACGCGGCAACACGGTGCTGGATTGTGTAAATGGAGAAAAGGTAATAAGTCTTCACCGTGAGGTGCCAACCATCCAGGACATGCAATTCTCCATTCAAAACTACCGATGGAACCGGCGCGTCAGCGAGGTTCAACAATTTTCCTGGCAGGATAATCCGGGACGAATCGGCCAATGGTTCTATCGAAATGGAGTTTTGGAGTTCAATGGGATAAGAATCGCAGCAGTTAATTCGGTCTTCCGAAAGCTTCCTTCAAAAAAACTGGAAACAGATTTTTTAATACTTTACCAAGATCCTGAGGT
>CAYTNI010000323.1:0-3944 GCA_964439115.1 uncultured Saprospiraceae bacterium | reverse complement strand
TCTAACATAATTGAAATTCATGGACTTACTGAATTGATTTCCATAACAAAAACGTTGTTTCTGGAAATGGTTTTGCGACAGTTCAAATGCTTCATGATTCTGCCGCCTCTGCTTGCTGCACTGGTTTCCGGTGCGGTAGGTTTTTTTACCGGTGAAGGTTGGACAGACACCTTGATTATCCTGGGAATATTGTGTCTCAATGCTTTCATAGGGGCTATTCAGGAATGGAAGGCTGAAACCTCGCTTGCTGCGCTCCGCAAATTGTCCGCGCCAACAGCCACAGTCATAAGGGGTGGGAGCATCAAATCAATTTCCGCCAATCAGGTAGTGCCCGGCGATTTGATCCTTCTTGAAACCGGCGATATCGTTCCTGCTGACCTCCGCCTGTTAGAGACGGTGAACCTTCGGCTGCTGGAGGCTTCCTTAACCGGTGAATCCATGCCTGTGGACAAACAGACTGGGGAAATTCCGGATGCCGGCATTCCCCTGAACGACCAGCTCAATATGGCATTCGCAGGTACGCTGGTAACTTATGGCCGCGGCAGGGGCGTAGCAGTGACCACCGGCATGGCTACCAAGGTTGGGGAAATTGCCCAACTACTCCAACAAACTGAAGATACGACAACCCCACTTTCCCAAAGGCTTTCCCATCTTGGTAAAACACTTGGATTCACAGCCGTGATTATCTGTACGATCATCATGGCCATAGGACTTTTGTACGGCAACTCCGCGATATCCATGTTCATGACGGCCATCAGTTTGGCAGTAGCAGCCATTCCGGAAGGACTTCCTGCCGTATCCACCGTGGTACTTGCGGTGGGTGTCCAGAGACTGGTGCAAAAAAATGCAGTCATTCGAAACCTTCCCGCCGTGGAAACATTGGGTAGCGCCACGGTTATTTGTTCGGATAAAACAGGTACCCTAACCCAAAATAAGATGACCCTGGAGGAATTTTATCCGGAAGCACTCAACCCCCACCATGAAGGCAAACATCCGGCCACTCCGCTTTTGGGCATCGCAATTTTGTGTAATGATGCCCACCTTGTCAAAGACGAAAAAGGTGCCTGGACATCATCCGGCGACCCTACGGAAACTGCCATCCTCGATTTTGGACTCCGTTTCGGAATCATGAAACATGAATTAGAGGAACAATACCCCAGAATAGCTGAACTTCCCTTCGATGCTATTCGCAAAAGGATGACCACTGTACATCAGTGGGGTACAAAGCGGCTTAGGGTTCATTCCAAAGGCGGCGTAGAGGAAATCCTGTTGTTGTGTAATCGCATACAGGACAATGGTGAAATACGACCTATTCATGAGTCGGATAAGGAGCAGATACGGCATTACCACGACGTCATGGCAGAAAGAGCCCTTAGGGTTCTTGCAGTGGCTTTCAAGGAAATCCCTCAAGCTAGCGTTGAAGTGGAATCCATTGAAAAAGAATTAGTTTTTAGCGGGCTTATTGGCATGCGCGACCCCGTGCGGCCGGAAGCCGTGCATGCGGTGTCCGAATGTAGATCGGCGGGAATCCGTCCGATAATGATTACGGGGGATCATCCTACCACCGCCATAGCTATTGCCAGAGAAGTCGGCATTTTTCAGCCGGGCGATCACATGTTGACAGGAGCACAATTGGAACAAATCACTGATCGGGAGCTCGAGCATGCTGTTTCTACCTGTTCCGTGTATGCGCGGGTTGCACCGGAGCATAAAGTGCGCATTGTCAAAGCCTGGCAGCATCAGCATGCAGTGGTGGCCATGACCGGCGACGGTGTAAATGATGCACCCGCCCTAAAACAGGCCGATATTGGCGCAGCAATGGGACTAGGAGGAACGGAGGTGGCCAAGGGCGCTGCCGACATGATTCTTACCGATGATAATTTTGCCACCATCGTAGCGGCTGTGGAGGAAGGACGGCGGATTTACGACAATATCCTCAAGGCAATTCAGTTTTTGCTTTCCTGCAATATTGGGGAACTATTCCTCATTTTGGTAGCCTCAATGCTGAATCTTGGAACCCCGCTGCTACCGGTTCATATCCTATGGGTTAACCTGGTAACGGATAGCCTGCCGGCGCTAGCACTCAGTGTGGATCCCGCCGATAAGGATATTATGCGGCGAAAACCCAGAAAGCTTGGCAAAGGTTTGCTCGATCAGGTAACCGTTAGGAGGATTTTATACCAGGGGGTACTCATCGGCACCATGCCGCTCATCGCCTTTTGGATGGGTTTGAATAGAGGAGGCCTTGCCATGGGCCAGACTATGGCCTTTGCCTGCCTGATTTTCACCCAACTGTTACATGTACAAAACCTTCACTCCCCTACCCTGCGAGCCATGGCAACCAACCCTCTGAAAAACAAGGCACTACCCCTTGCGACTATGCTATCTGCAGGGCTCGCCCTGGCACTGTTGCTGGTACCAGAGCTACAAAAAGCCTTCAACCTGGTGCCTTTGGAGAGATCTCAATGGCTCTGGGTAGTAGCACTTTCTTTTGTACCCTTAATCGTAGTGGACGTAATGAAAGCTCTGAAATGGAACTAAGTACTTAAAATCACTACCATGTTGACACCAGTCTGGATCAAGTTGGGTATTCTCCTCGCCGGCTTCATATATGCCGGTTTTTTGCCCTACAGCATGGAAAAGCGACTGGAATCAACACCTCTTAACCTCAAGAAGCAAACTTTGAGCCAGTTGAGCAACAAAAGGTTTTTTGGCAAAAAATACCTCAAAGGATATACCCGATATTTATTCCTTACGGGCATTCTTACCTACATCTTTTTCTGGCTGCTGTTTCAGTATTACGACCTCGGTGCTCATGAACGCCTGATGCAATATACCAATATCTGCTTTGCTGCTTTTACCCTTCTGGCTTTCGTACCACACAGTGAACAGGTTTTCAGCACAAAAAAACTCCTGCCTTCCCTGTTGAGAATTAATCATAATTTACTCGCCACTACAGTCTTTTTGGGACTCTCCATACTCATCATTTCCTTCCAGTGGGCCGTACTGGAGGCATTCCCCCTTATGGGACTTTCAGGTATGGTCATTATTTTAGGCGTTTTAATTTCAGTAACTTTGTCTATGCTCAAATTTGGAGTCACCGGCCTGACAGAACTGGTATTTATCAACGGCATCCGGATATGGAGTTTGTTTGTAACTGTTTTTACCGTATTGAACTGAGAAACCATGGAACCATTAGATGCCTCCAAATTTGCTTACCTCTTCGAGGGGTTTGCGGAAGGCAATATTCTTTCAGACGAAATGGCCTCTATCGTCAGGGCTTTGCTGCAAACCCAAAATCTTTACATGGCGGCTACCAGGGAAATAATTTCCAGGCTCGATACCCTTAATGAAGAATTTAAATACGCCAAGGACAGAAATCCCATCCATCAGATTGTCACCAGGATAAAGTCGCCCGTCAGTATCCTCAAAAAGCTTCAGCGCAAAGGTCTTGAAGTTAGCCTTGACTCCGCGCAGCGCAACCTCACCGACATTGCAGGGGTGAGAGTGATTTGCTCTTACATTCATGACATTTACCTCATTGAAAAACTACTTACGAACCAAGGCGATATCGGACTTGTCAGAAAAAGAGACTACATTGAATCGCCCAAACCCAATGGTTATCGCAGTTTACATCTCATTCTATCCATTCCGGTTTTTCTGTCAACAGGCCCTTCATCAGTTCCCGTTGAGGTACAAATCAGAACCATAGCCATGGATTGCTGGGCTTCCCTTGAACATGAACTCACCTACAAATACAGCAATCACAAAACTACCCCCATTGTTGATGAGCTTTTTCAAATAGCGGAGGCTTTGAATCAAACAGACCATCGCATGCAGGCCATTTACCGGGAAATATCCTCATTATGAGGCACTTATTTTATTCCAATTTAAGTGTCAATCCAATAGAAAAGCTACGCCCCTGACCGGGTTCAAAAAAACGG
>CAYTNI010000322.1:0-3954 GCA_964439115.1 uncultured Saprospiraceae bacterium | reverse complement strand
AGGAGGCCGACCGAATCAAAAAGGAACTCGAAAAATTCAATCCGCTCAAAAAGAAAAAAGAAGGCGGATAATCTACTTTTTGATGACCAACTGCTCCTTCCCGGTATAGACCGTTCTGGCCACCGAAGGCTTACTGAAACTGTGGCTGCGGTTGAGAGCCACTACGGCATAGGTATAGGAGCGATCAGGTATGACCGTCGTATCATGGAAGGAAAACTTCTTGCGAAACTCCCCGCGGGCACTTACCCAAAGCAGGTTTCTGGCGTCTTCGAAATCTCCCAGGCGATTGCCTTCAAACCGGTACAGCGCGTAGTAATGCGGTGGCGACTTTCTATCCAGGCGATTAGGGTGCCATTGCAAAAAAGGTTGCAGGCCTTTATCCCTGAGTGGCAGTAAGCGGGGCTGCTGACGGAGCGTATCTGTTGGGCGAGGTAAGGCGGGCAGCAAAGCGGGATTCCGGTATTGCGTAACCAAGGAATCTCTTACCCCCAAGGGGTTTTCAATAAGTGATTTGGAACTAAAAAATACACTTCCGTCTGCTGCCGGACTACGGCGGTTCAGTTCAATCTGACGCGGTATTTCCCGGGGGTCGTGCCAGGCGGTTTCCTGATTCCTCCCCACTTTGTAGGCGCCATGGCCGATGTACAGCAAGCGGTCGTAGTGGTATTTTTCCCACCAGGCAAGCAATTTGGCGTGGTCGGCCAAATCAAAGCCAATATGCCAGTACAACTGGGGTGCCAGGTAATCAATCCAGCCCAGGCGGCTCCATTTGAGCACATCGGCGTACAGGTCGTCATAACAACTCGTACCCGGGCGCACATCCGCACCCATCACAGGGTCTTGGTGAACGGTACGCCAAATGCCAAACGGACTGATGCCGAATTGCACATGCGGCTTTATCTCCCGAATGCTTTTGGAGACCATCAAAATCAGGGAATCCACATTAGAACGCCGCCAGTCGTCAATAGACCAAAAGCCTCCGCCATAGAGGCGGTAGTCGGCACTGTCGGGGAAAACCAAGCCTTCCTCCTTATAAGGATAAAAATAATCATCGAAATGGATGGCATCTACGTCGTACTTTTCCACTACTTCGGTGATGACCTCATTGATATGAGACCTAACCTCGGGCAGCGCGGGGTTAAAGTAAAAGCGGGAGCCGTAGCGAATCAACCATGGGCGGTGGGCGTAGAAAGCATGGGATGGGTGCAGGCTGGCGGTATCCAGATTGACGGTGGCGCGATAAGGATTCATCCAGGCGTGAAAATCCATGCCCATCCGGTGTGTCTCCTGAATCATAAAAGCGAGCGGATCGAACTCAGGATCGGAGGGTGCCTGTCCCTGTCTGCCTGTCAGGAAAGCCGACCAGGGGGCGAGTGCAGTGGGGTACAGCGCGTCACCTGCCGGGCGAATCTGCACGACTACGGCATTCATCCCCATCCTTTTGTAGTGCTCCAGGAGTTGGATCCATTGTTCTCTGAGGGCTACCGGCCTGGTGTCAGGCTTTTTCGGATAATCAATATTGGATACTGTAGCTACCCAAACACCGCGGAATTCCCGCGCAGGAGGCGGTGGAGTCTGCGTATAAACGCACCCTGCCAACAGCAGGACTGACCATAAAGCAAAAAAGCGCAAGTAGAACATCTGGAAGGTTTTAGACAAAAATACGCACAAAAACAAAACGCTGCTACTGGAGGCGAATGTTTTCCTCCGTAACAGCGTTCTGATTCCCTAAAGGGTATGGCGAAATATCAATACCTGTAGTACTCAGGCTTGTATGGGCCTTCCGGCTTCACGCCGATGTAGGCGGCCTGTTCCGAATTAAGCTCATCCAGTTCTACGCCAATTTTAGCCAGGTGAAGGCGGGCTACCTGCTCATCGAGATGCTTGGGCAGGGTATAAACTCTATTTTCGTAGCGGTCTGCATGGTTCCAGAGTTCAATCTGTGCAATTACCTGGTTGGTGAAGGAGTTGGACATCACGAAGGATGGGTGACCGGTGGCGCAGCCGAGGTTGACTAACCGACCCTCTGCCAGCACGATGATGTCTTTGCCGTTGACCGTATATTTGTCCACCTGGGGCTTGATGACCACCTTGGTATTCCCGTAGTTGTCATTCAGCCAAGCCATATCAATTTCGTTGTCGAAATGGCCGATGTTGCAGACAATGGCTTTGTCTTTCATCAGATAGAAATGCTCCTCGTTGACAATATTTTTATTGCCGGTAGCGGTGACCACAATGTCCGCACGCGAAATCGCATTTACCATTTTTTTAACTTCGAAGCCATCCATAGCGGCCTGGAGGGCGCAGATTGGATCAATTTCGGTTACAATTACGCGGCATCCTGCACCTTGCAGTGAAGCGGCGGTACCTTTACCTACATCGCCGTAGCCGGCAACTACGGCAACTTTGCCAGCCATCATGATATCGGTAGCGCGACGAATGGCATCCACAGCGGATTCTTTGCAACCATATTTGTTGTCGAATTTCGACTTGGTCACAGAGTCGTTGATGTTGATGGCAGGAATGGCCAGGGTACCATTGGTTACGCGCTCATAAAGGCGGTGAACACCAGTGGTGGTTTCCTCGCTGATACCGCGAATACCTGCAATCAGTTCAGGACGCTGATCCAAAACGATATTGGTGAGGTCGCCCCCATCATCGAGAATCATGTTGAGCGGCTGGTCGCCTTCGAAGGCGAAAAGCGTTTGCTCGATGCACCACCAGAATTCTTCTTCATTCATGCCTTTCCAGGCGTACACCGGGATACCTGCGGCAGCGATGGCGGCAGCGGCATGATCCTGGGTAGAGAAAATATTGCAGGAAGACCAGCTCACCTCGGCGCCGAGTTCTACCAGCGTTTCGATAAGCACTGCAGTTTGAATGGTCATGTGCAGACAACCGGCAATTCGGGCTCCCTTAAGCGGCTTGCTGGCGCCGTACTGTTCACGCAAGGCCATAAGCCCCGGCATTTCAGCTTCTGCCAGTTCGATTTCCTTGCGACCCCAATCGGCAAGAGAAATATCTTTCACTTTGTATTTCAGCTTGTTAGCTACTGTTTGCATAATGGAGAATATTTAAAGTTTAGATGAATGTGAATGCAAAGGTAAGGTATCTGTTAAAAACCAAATGATATTTTGTTGATTTTTCAGTCCTTGTAACCAAACGAGGGGTGTTTTGTTCAGGATTTAACAATCGCCTGACCCAATTTGCTTTATTTTTGTTTTAGTTTTCAGGCAAGTAATTGGAAGAGATGGATAACCGCCTTATTGAGTGGCAAGTAGAGGGTATGGATTGCAACAACTGTGCTGCGAGTATTACCCGATTTTTAGAGCGCAAGGGATTAAAGGATGTCTTCGTCAATTTTTCCACAAAAGAGGTGCGTTTCCGGCTGGAAAACAGCAATATAGGCCTGGAAGAAATTGAAGCCGGCATCCGGAAGCTGGGCTATTCTGTAGTCAAGCCGGCGCATTCCAAAGACTTTTGGACGCTCGAGGCGAAGCTCCTCCTTGGCATCATTTGCACAGCGCCGTTGCTTGCTCATCACGTGCTGATGACCTTTGGATGGCATCTTCCTGTCTTGGGCAATGCGTGGGTTCAGCTGGTACTTTGCCTGCCAATTTTTACCGTCGGTGTATTTCATTTCGGGAAAAGTGCCCTGGGTTCGCTGCGCGGGGGGGTACCCAATATGGATGTATTGATATTCATGGGAAGCACCGCCGCCTTTATTTACAGCGTGATCGGCCTTGTCCTCGGCGATGAAAACTATATCTTTTTTGAAACTGCCGCCACCATAATTACCCTTGTACTTGCCGGCAACTGGCTTGAAAAAAGAGCCGTGGCGCAAACCACCTCCGCCATTGGAGAACTTACCCGGCTTCAGGTAGAGACTGCACTAAAAGTCATGCCTTCCGGAGCCATGGTGACCCTCCGCAAGGAAGAAATCTCCAAAGGCGA
>CAYTNI010000321.1:0-3978 GCA_964439115.1 uncultured Saprospiraceae bacterium | reverse complement strand
TGAGTATTGATTACGGTAGTGTTATTATTTTCCTTGGTGATGTTGCTGATGAGTTCATCAATAACGAGGGCGGTTTTGGGGTCCAGGCCGGAGTTGGGTTCATCGCAGAACAGGTATTTGGGTTTGAGCACAATCGCTCTTGCGATGCCGACGCGCTTTTGCATCCCACCGCTCAACTCGGATGGATATTTTTTATTGACCCCGGAGAGATTGACCCGCTCCAGGCAATAGTTGACGCGGTCGAGTTTTTCCTTGGCCGTCATATTGGTGAACATATCCAGCGGAAAGCTGATGTTTTGTTCTACGGACATGGAGTCGAACAAAGCAGAACCCTGGAAGAGCATGCCGATTTGCATGCGGATGTCTCGCAGTTGCTTTTTATTGAGCTGAAAAAAATTGACATCGTCGTACCAGACGGTGCCGCTGGTAGGTTGGAGCAATCCCACAAGGAGTTTGAGCAGCACTGTTTTGCCGGCGCCGCTTCGCCCAATAATCAGGTTGTTTTTGCCTCTGAAGAATTCGGTGCTGATATCCTCAAGCACTATGGTATCGTCAAAGGATTTGAAAATTTTCTCTGCTCGAATCATTACAGGCCTTTTTAGCGTAGGGGTTAAGTAAGCAAAACTGCAATCAGGTAATCCGCCAGCAATATGAGGATATTGCTGTAAACCACCGCATCGGTACTTGCCTTACCTAAGGCAATACTGCCTGCCTTGACATAGTAACCCTGATAACAGGACACCGTAGTAAGAATATAGGCAAAGGTGAAGGCCTTCACATACATGATTCTGATGTTGTAGGGGTCAAAAAACGAGCGCACCCCAAAAGCATATTCCGGGTCAGACATCATGCCTGTGGGCACCACGGCTACGTATCCGCCAATAATACTGATGAAAGCGGAAAGAGAAACGAGAATGGGAATGGCAATCAGCGAGGCTACAATCTTAGGCATAATGAGATAGGCCGCCGTATTGACTCCCATGATTTCCATGGCGTCAATATGTTCTTTTTGTCGCATACCGCCGATTTCAGAAGCCATGTTGGACCCCACCTTACCTGCCAAAACCAGACAGGTAATCGTTGGAGATGCCTCAATTATCGCGAAATCGCGAACGATGTAGCCGATATACCAAATGGGCACCAAGGTGCCGTCAAGCTGGAAGATGAACTGGAGCGCGGCCACCGCACCGATGAACACTGAAATCAAAAAAACAATAGGAAGGGAGCCAATGCCGATGTCATAGGTTTGACGCACTGTTTCCCTGTAATACATGATTTGCTTCTCGGGGCGGGCAATGGCAGAACCGACCATCATCACGTACCGGCCAATATGAAATAGAATTCGAAGTGGCTGCATTCATTTTGCAGTTAGTGGAAATGCGAAAATAGGCTTTTTTTGGCTTGCTGCAAAACAAAGTGGCTTTGCTCCAAAAAAGTGAGGAGTTGCCGGTCATTATTCCGACAACTCCTCAGGCATTGAAAAGTATTTTTCAGCGATTACCGAATGTCGAATTTCAGACGCGCAAACCAGTAAGCGCCATTAAAGCCAAACTGCTGCACGCGACGGCTATATACAAAACGGCCAAGGCTCATGTTGCCGGAGTGGGCGTGAATGTCCTGGTATGTGTCCAGGATATTGTTTCCACCCAATGTGAATGTAGTTCCTTTGATAAAAGAGTAGCTCACAGATGCGTCCAGAATAACCTTTGCGCCAAAGGTTTGGTCAAGTGTTTCCCGTTGGCCGGTAAATGCATTGACAGGGAACGCACCGGGGTTGGCCGGATTCATGGTTGGATCCAGATACACCACTTCGCCGAAATGCACCCCGCGAAGCATAGCGCCAAACTTACCTACTTTATAGTTGAGTGTGAGATTGATTTTCTCCCGCGGAACGGCCACTTCCATACGACTTTGATCCTCTCGGTTGAAATAGCTGCCAATCTGACCGGAATTGATCAAAATATCCGACGCCTTGATAATGGGCTTACCCTCATCATCCTTTTTAACTTCATTTTTGATGAAAGAACCCGCCAAGGTTGCACGGAATTCATGCTTGTCGGCAACTTCAAAATCGTAGGAAAGTACTGCTTCGATACCCCGGGCACGGGTATCTACGGCGTTGGAAAAGAAATTGGCGGAGTTGGCGCCGGCAGCACGAAGTTGCGCCAGCAGGTTAGCATCACTACCGCCGTTGAAGTTATTAGTTAAAATGATCCGATCATTGATGTCAATTTGATACGCATCAATGGTCAACTCCAGTCCCTCAGCCGGACGGGCGGTGATACCAAGCGTGTAGCTCTGAGAGGTTTCCTGCTTGAGCTGCGGAATTCCCAGGATTTTTGCCGGCTCGCTGTCGTTGGTAAAGGTGCCGCTTTCTACCGGAGTGAGCACACCGTTAATAGTTACAAATAGCGTATTGGTTTTGGCGTAGAAGCGCTGCTGCATGGAAGGGGCGCGGAACCCGGAGCTAACCGAACCCCGAACAGAAATGCCTTTGCCCAATTTATAGCGGGAAGCTAGTTTGTAGTTGAGCGTACTGCCAAAATCGGAGTAGTTTTCAAAACGAAGTGCCCCGGCCACCATGAAGTTCTCTGTAAAATCCTGCTCCAGATCAAGGTAGGCCGCCACGCTGTTACGGTTGTTGTCACCTTCATTTTCAAGTAGGAACCCCGGAAATACCTGAGCACCGGGAGTGGCGCCGGAAGGCTGGTCGTAGTTGCGGTAGGAAGCCTCTTCCCCTGCGGTGATGCCAAATTGCTCTAAGCGGAATTCACCACCAAAAGCTACGTTAAGTCCTGAAAGAACGTCGAGCTTGCGGCTGAGATCTGCATTCACCGTATTTTGTAAGAAAGTGAGTGCCCCTGCGTCGAAGCTGGTTTGAAGGTTATTGGGGCTAACCTTGGCCTGTGTATAGTTAACGGAGTTATCCACACCGAAACCAAAGCGGTTTTGGCCCAGCGTATTACTTAAATCCAGGGACCACTCGCCCAATTTACCACGAACTCCGGCAGAAGCACTAATGTCGGTGATATCTGTCTTGATAAGAGGAAGGAATCCGTCAGGATAGAGCGCTAGTGCGTTGGTGCGGTATATAGCCGCAGCGCTGTTAATGGATGTAGGATAGCGGTAGAAACCGGCGGCTTCACCATTCTTGGCATTATACCCGCCAAAAAGGTAAAAGTCCCAACCCGAACCGAGTTTATATTCCATATTCGCAAACACACCCCCGCCTCTGATTTTACTTTGGCCGATGCGCATGTCAAAAAACTCGCGATTCAGGCCACGGGCATTGAGGATGGAATCATCGCGTACCTGGCCATTGACAGATGGGTAAATCTGGCCGGTATATGTACCGGAACGGAAGGTGGGTTCGCGGTTGATGAACTCCCCTGTGAGATTCAGAAAGCCCTTGTTGCCGAGTTTGAGTCCGTAGTTTAATCCGGCCTGAATGGTCTGGCCATCGGTGACACTTACACCAGGATCGCCGGTATTTCCCTGGGCATTAAAGATCGCGAAGTTCTTGTCGAAGGTAGTGTTGTGCATCCCGTAAGAAATAATCCCGTCAAGGACGCCGGTTTTTTCCTTGATAACGAGGTTAATTACCCCGGCAATAGCATCAGAACCATATTGAGCTGCTGCACCATCGCGCAGGATTTCTACCCGTTCGATAGCACTTGCAGGGATTGCGCTCAAGTCAGTACCTACTGTGCCCCGGTTTACTGTGCCGTTGACGTTCACCAGGGAGGACTGGTGGCGACGCTTACCATTCACCAGGATGAGCACCTGGTCGGGGCCGAGGCCACGCAACTGACCCGGATCCACGTGGTCCGTACCGTCAGAAATAGTCTGGCGGGCCGACTGGAAGGAGGGTGCTACGTAGGTCAGTATTTGGTTGAGATCTACCTGGCCAACTTCGTTGATGATGTTGGCAATTGGGATAACATCCACCGGGACGGCCGTTTCCAGCTTGGTACGCGT
>CAYTNI010000320.1:0-3983 GCA_964439115.1 uncultured Saprospiraceae bacterium | reverse complement strand
GAATTCCTGGAAGTTATTCCCGAAGGGATGGAGGATCCCGGGCTTAAGACTGCCTTTGAATCTGCCAACATCTTGACGTGGTCGAAGGATGAATTGGAAGCATATAACTATGCAGGAATGCGCGAAACTGAAGATCGGCTCAGGGTTGAAAAGGCAACCAGTACCGCTTTAGAGAAAGGCCGCCGGGAAGGAAAGGTGGAAGGCAGGAAGCAAGGCCGGAAGGAAGGCCGGTTGGAAGGTAGGAAAGAAGGCAGGTTGGAAGAGAAATTGGAAATAGCCAAAGCAATGAAAATGAATGGGCTAACATCATCTGTCATTGCAGCGCTTACCGGGCTCACAGAGGAGGAAATTCAGGATTTGTGATCTTTTGTACACTTATCCTATTCGGCTGCGGCGGGTTTTTTGATGGGGGGATGAGGCTCGGCTCAAAATAAGAAATCTCTGTACCTGATAAAGTACATGCTTTAATGAAAAAGTGTTGCAAATAATTGATTTGCAAGGTTTTTTGATTTTTTTATATGCGGAGAAGGAGGGATTCGAACCCCCGGTACCCTTGCGAGTACACCGCATTTCGAGTGCGGCCCGATCAACCTCTCTGGCACTTCTCCTCCCACAGAATTAACTTGAGCGGCAGACGAGAATCGAACTCGCGACCCTCAGCTTGGGAAGCTGATGCTCTACCATCTGAGCTACTGCCGCTTATACTTTTGTACTCCACTTCAAGCCCAAAGCGGGCATGAAACGTACTTACAAAGCGCTTGCAAATATAAAATCATTCCCGGTTTTTTACAAGACAGCCCGATTTTTTCACAAGGTGTCAAATTTCCACACTACTCCTCGACCAATTTTTTTAACTCGCTCAGTTTCAACATGCACTCAATGGGCGTGAGTCGGTTGAGGTCTAAATCCAGCAAGGCTTCCTTCAGCTTGCCCGCCATGGGATCTACCGTTTCAAAAATACTCAGCTGGTAGCTCGGCGTCGTGACACGCTGTGTGTCCGGCCTCCGGCTCTGCGGCTCTCCGCCGGACGCGCCGTCCTCCACGGTTTTTAATTCCAGTTGCTGCAAAATCTGCGTAGCGCGCTCCACAATAGTACGCGGCATGCCGGCCATTCGTGCTACGTGGATACCAAAACTGTGCTTCGTGCCGCCCTCAGTCAATTTACGCAAAAACACCACTTTGTTGCCCACCTCGCGCACCGATACATTGTAGTTGCGAATACGCGGCCACTTCTCTGCCAACTCCGTCAGCTCGTGGTAGTGCGTGGCAAAAAGGGTCTTGGGACGTGCAACCCCGTTGTTGTGCAAATACTCGGCAATCGCCCAGGCAATGGAAACCCCGTCAAATGTGCTCGTTCCCCGGCCTATTTCATCCAGCAACAGCAGACTCCGATCCGATATGTTGTGCATGATGCCGGCAGTTTCATTCATCTCTACCATAAAGGTGGACTCCCCGGAGGAGATGTTGTCGGACGCACCAACGCGGGTAAACACTTTGTCCAACAACCCGATGCGGGCCACGCCGGCGGGTACAAAACAACCCATCTGCGCCATGAGACAAATCAAGGCGGTTTGCCGCAATAAGGCTGACTTGCCGGCCATATTAGGCCCTGTGATGAGCAACACCTGAGCGTCATCGCTGTCCAACACCACATCGTTTGGCACATAGATTTCTCCAAGTGGCAACTGCTGCTCAATGACCGGATGCCGGCCTTCCCTAATCTCTATGGCTAAGCCTTCATTAATTTCCGGACGCACGTATCCCTGCTTTTCCGCAACTCGCGCAAAAGACAACAGACAATCCACACGGGCTACCAAATGCGCATTGTGCTGTATCGGCTGGATGTAATCGCCAACTACTTGTACCAAGTCTGCAAACAGGCGTGCCTCCAGCTCCAGGATTTGATCCTCGGCACCCAGGATTTTGGCTTCCAGCGTTTTTAGCTCCTCGGTGATATAGCGCTCGCCGTTGGTGATGGTCTGCTTGCGAATCCAGTCGGCGGGCGCCTGGTCTTTGTATTTGTTGGTGACCTCGAGGTAATATCCAAAGACGGAGTTGAATCCCACTTTGAGCGAAGTAATACCGCTGCGCTCGATCTCGCGTTGCTGGACCTCCAGCAGGATATCCTTGCTGTGGTGAATCAAGCGCCGCAGTTCATCCAACTCGGCGGAGTAACCATCGGCAATGACAGCGCCTTTGGCGAGGTTGGCAGGTGGGTCTTCTACGATTTGTCGGGTAATCTGGTCGCGGAGGGTTTTGCAGGGATTGATGCTTTCCGCAATCTTGACCAGAGGCTCTAATCCGGAGGACTCCAGCAGCGACTTCATGGGATCCAGGGCAAACAGGGCGCGGCGAAGTTGTGCCATTTCGCGCGGACTGATTTTGCCCAGCGGAGCTTTGGAGATGAGTCGCTCCAGATCGCCGATTTGGCGGATGTGCTGTTCGAGTTCCTGTGCCAGGTCGTAATGATGCATAAAAAATTCCACCATGTCGAGGCGTTCTTCGATGGGTTTGGCATGGCGCAGCGGTAGCACCACCCATTTTTTGAGAAGCCTTGCCCCCATGGGCGATACCGTTTTGTCGAGGATTTTCAGCAGGGGAACGCCGGTTTCATGGGTGCTGTGGAGCAGCTCGAGATTCCGTATGGTAAAACGATCCAGCCAGACGTAGCGCTCCGGCAGTATTTTACTGAGGGCATTGATATGCCGGAGGTTTTTGTTTTCTGTGGTTTCCAGGTAGTGGAGGATAGCGCCGGCAGCGATGGGGGCGAGTTCCAGTTCTTCAATTCCAAAGCCTTTGAGGTTCTGGGTTTCGAAGTGATCGAGCAACTTTTGCCGGGTGAAATCCGGGGTGAATACCCATTCCTCTAAGGCATAGGTGTAGAACTTATCGCCGAATTTTTTTTCAAAATCCTTTCTTCGCTCCTTGGAAAACAGCACCTCGGAGGGTTGGAAACTCTGCAGGAGCTTGTCGGCATAGTTCAGATCTCCTTCACATACCAGGAACTCTCCGGTGGAGATGTCTAGAAAAGCGATGCCTACCTCTTCCCGTTTGCCGAAAGCCAGCGATGCCAGAAAGTTGTTGGTTTTGTGGTCGAGGAGTTTGTCGTCCACGGCAACGCCCGGTGTGACCACTTCGGTGACCCCCCGCTTGACGATTTTCTTTTGCGGACTTGGTTTTTCGAGTTGTTCGCAGATGGCGACGCGGTGTCCGGCGCGTACTAATCGGGGTAGGTAGAGGTCGAGGGAATGAAAGGGAAAACCGGCTAATTCGATATCGCTGCCGCCATTGTTGCGCTTGGTAAGTACGATACCGAGTGCGCCGGAGGTTTTGATGGCATCCTCGCCGAAGGTTTCGTAAAAATCCCCTACCCGAAAGAGCAGAATCGAATCCGGATGTTTGCTTTTCAGTTTGTAATACTGTTGCATGAGCGGGGTGACGCCGGCATCGTTAGGGGAGGAAGCGCTTTTCTTGGCCAAGGTATTTCGAATTTGTGGAACTGCGAAGATAAGGTTTTGCACGAAGTGGGCAAAATACCGACACGGGCGTTATCCGTTGGTCAGTTCCATAAATTCTGCTTCGGTGAGTATTTGTACGGTGCCGAGGGCCTGCGCCTTTTTGAGTTTGGAGCCAGCTTCAGCGCCCACCACCAGGATATCGAGGTTGGCGCTCACGGCGCTAAGGATGCGTGCGCCGGCTTGTTCGGCTCTGGTTTGGGCTTCTTTGCGCCCCATGTTTTGAAGTGTACCGGTGAAGAGGATGGTCTTGCCAGACAGTGGTCCGTCCTCGTTGGCAGTTGCAGGTTTGTCCTCTACGGTTTGCGTGAGGTTGACCCCCAGGGTTTCCATTTCGCGCAGCATTTCCACATTTTGCGGATGGGAAAACCATGCCATGATGTTTTCGGCTACCACCGGGCCGATATCCTTCATACGGGTAAAATCTTCTGAGGGCGAATTGCGTAATTCAAGAACATGCGGCACTTC
>CAYTNI010000319.1:598-3990 GCA_964439115.1 uncultured Saprospiraceae bacterium | reverse complement strand
GGAGGGTAACTCAAGTCGAGCGGGCCACCGGCAACAGTAACTGTTTGTGCTACCGAACAGCCAATATCATCAGTAGCAATTACCGTGTAATTTGCAGTACCCGATACCGGTACAGTGACAGAGGAGGCCGTTGAGATAGTATCACCGTTGGAGTTTGTCCAAACCACCTGTGCAGGAATCTCCGTTGTGGCGGACAGTGTAGTGGATTCATCACAGGTAACACCATCGCCGGTAACCTGAAGTCCAAGTTCATCCGGCACATTAATCAAGAGAGATAACTGATAGAAACAGGTATCTTCACTTACCAGGCCAATCGTAAGGGTGTATTGAGTAGTTTGAGTTGGACTAAAGACCGGGTTATTCGAGGTAGGGTCATCAATACCTGTAGTTGGAAACCACTGATAAAAATACTCGGCACTCAAGGGGCTGGGCAGACGCAGGGAGTCTGAAGAACATTTTGCCATTACGTCGGGTACAGCGTCGAAATCTGTGGGGTCAATCAATCGGATGGTGACAGGTCTGCTCATGGTATTGGAGCAACCGTCGGCGGCCACCACCGTGTAGGACACCTGCAGGTCTGTATCTGTGAAGTAGGTAAATTCCGGGTTTGCCTGAGTAGAAGTTTGGCCGTTGCCAAAATCCCAGTTTCGCGCGATAATGGGTGCTGCGGTAGTCACAGCGCGGTCAATGAATCTTACCCGCACACTGTCGGGCGTACAGGAGAGATATTCCACATCAAATTCAGCACTGAGCAGCTTGCTTTGTACCACAATAGGCCGGATGATGGTATCGCGGCAAAGTTCTGTGGAAGGTACGGTGAGGGTAACCAGATAAACGCCGGTATTCGGATAAGAATACGAAGGGCTTTCCAGGGTAGATCCCGCGCTGGGATTTTGGGGGTCGCCAAAATTCCACACAAAAGAAGAAGCCCCGGAACTGGTGTTGATGAAATTCACGGTAAGGCCGTCGCACTGCGGGGAGGTCACAAAGTTGAGCTGTGGAACGGGAACCCCCACCACATTCACTGTTTTCACAATTTGACACAGGTTGTCCGGTGCAGTAATCGTTACTGAGTATTGAGCAACCCCATTGGCGATGATGCGCGGGTTGATGGAATTGGAAGGGTCGAGCAATCCGGAGGCTGGTGCCCAAGAGTAGCCAAAACCAATATCCGGGGGGGTATTTGGATTGAGAGCAACAGTATCACCATCGCAGGCAAAGATGCTGGATTGTATAAAGCTTCCAGGATTATCGAAGCCTGTGGTGAAAGGTCGTTCTATTTCATCCATACAGGTATTTTCATCCATTACCCGTAGTCGGATGGTACCTGATACGCCGAGCGGAAGCTGAAAAATTGGGTTTTGCTGGTTGGAGGTAAGCGTATTTGCCCCGTAGGTCACTGTCCAGTTCCAGGAGCTCAAAGCGGCCGTGGCATCCACGGAGAGGTCTCGAAGACGGAGTACGGAGAAATTTTCACAATCGAATACACTGAGACCAAAATCAGCACTCAACGTACTGTTTACCAGCCTTATACTCGTACAAAAAGTATCAATACAGACGCTGGCGGGCTCGGCTACCAAGGCAATGGTGTAGGTACCGGTATCGGAAAATGTATGCATGGGGTTGGCCAGCAGGGAGGATGGCGTAGCGGAAGGAAAGTCAAAATACCATATAAAATCATCAGCGTTGGAGCTGGTATTGGTAAATTGTACGGATAGTGAGTCGCATTGGACGGAGGGTGCTGTAAAATTGGCCAGCACCTCATCGCAGACGCCTACATTGTATTGAAAGTCTCGTCGGGTAGAGGACAACAGTTGTCGGGTTACGCGATCGTATTCATCCACACAAACCCCCACTACGAATTGGCCTTGCAACATAGGCGTACCGCTAATTATACCGGTAATCGGGTCGATAACCAGGGAATCAGAAACGATGGTATCGGAGGTGGTACAGCCGGTAAGTACGATGGTAGTATCGCCGTTGTTACCCATCATATTCACCAGGCTGAAATTGGGGGCTTGCCAGACCACCGAGTCAAACGGCGGTGGATTTTGGGGAGGTATTGGCCTGGGGTTGCTCAAAGTACCTCCGGAAAGCGGCTGGCATAACCTAAATACCAATGAGTCCATGGTGCCGGCCATCTGGAAGGAATCCACAGCGGAGTGATCATATATGATTGGATTATTCACGCAAACGAAGATGGGAGGCCAGGAACGGAAGCGCGGGCTGCTGTTTTGCCTTTGCATGGCGGCCGTAGTAAGTACAATGTCATACACCGCGCCTGATTCCAGCGGGGCAACGATATTATTGACGGTTCCGTTCCTGCAGCATCGCACATAGGAAAAGCGATACCCTCCGCCTATCGGGTTGGAAGGCAGTGTGATGGTTCCGCGGTATTTCGTAGTGGCCACACACACATTAGGCGGCACGTTCAGACAGGCGTCAGCGAGAATAGCATCAAGCGTATCGGAGCCGGTAAAAGGCATTAAAATATTTTGCACCCAATTACCGGCGAGGTTATACACCCCGACGTATGCCACGTTGTCGAATAGCTCATTAAGCGGATCGCTGCAATCCCGATATACGTCCAGAATGATTTCATAAGTGTTTCCCGATATATGGCGGTATCCGATTTGCCCACCCACGATATGGGTGGCAAACAATCCCGGAAGGAACAGCAGTTGAAATGCAAATACTACCCATAATCGCTTCCAAAGCAAATGAGTAGACCTTTTTTGTAGTGTTTTTCGTTCAACCATTTGACAACTGACCATTATTGTGGACTATTTTCAGTTATTTTAACCTTTACAATTTCCACGCGTCGGGCGATAGAAGCCTGGGTGCTGAACACCGAGCCTTTCAAATCGTCGTAGCGGTCGCTTGCTTTTATGGGGTCGGGGGTTTCTTCTCCAAAGCCAATAGCTCCAATTTTGAAACGGCCGTTGCGAATGTACTCCAGCAACACCCCACCCTCGTAGCGAAGAAAATAATTGCGGACACACGCGGCCCGACGCCTGCTCAAAGTAAGGTTATATGCATTGGTAGCCCGGGGGCTGGCGTAACCGCGCAGTTCAATTTCTATGGAGTTGCCCTCCTGAAGGAACTCCACGAGCTTTCTGGTGAAAGTCTGAAGATCGCGATAACTACCCCGAACTTCCCGCTCAAAGAAGTTCTCGTACGATTCCTCGATCAGGAATTGGTCATCTACAGCCAATTCTTCACCACCGATAAATTCCTGGATAAATTCATTTTTTCTGGCGTAATAGCGGTCAAAGGTCTGCGCGTAATCCAGATCCGTCGTACTCAGATCGCTTCTGGGATCCGGGTGATCGTTGTCAAAGTACAGCGTCAGTGGCAAGAGTTCGTTGACGTTACGCTGTCTGAGGTACACC
>CAYTNI010000319.1:0-588 GCA_964439115.1 uncultured Saprospiraceae bacterium | reverse complement strand
GGTTCAATGCGTTGGTTGGGATCTGACGGAATTTGGATAGTATCCACTGCGCTGTAGTAGTTGGCGCGGTCGGCAGCGAGGCGAAGGCTACGGCCCGGCAATATGGCAAACCGGAAATCATTGCCTTTGGGATTTTCTTTTACCTGCTCTTTTAAACGCCCGGTACCGGTCAATTCTGCAAGGGTAATTCTAACGCCATTTAGCGGGGCTCTGGTTTCTGCATCGAAAGTGCGAATCTCCAACAATTGGTCAAAGAGCAGCTCAAAATCAATGGTATCCGAAAATACTGCGGCAGGGTCGCGAAGATCCAACATGCCGAAGGCTTGATAATACGCTGGATGTTCTCCGCGTATGACGTATTTCTTTCCGGCTGCTATGGTGACATACTGCTGACTTCCCAATGGTTTCAAGGTATCACCTACCGGAACTTCTGTACCATCAGGTTTCACTTCAGCGATATTCAACCTTGCGCCAGAAATGGGCGTACGGTCGGAAAACCGCAGCGTGGAAATATCCAACACTACTTCGGTAGGTTGAAGGAAAATTTCTTTTCTTATGAGGGGCTGGTTTTTAAGCGCCGTATCGCGC
>CAYTNI010000318.1:0-3998 GCA_964439115.1 uncultured Saprospiraceae bacterium | reverse complement strand
CAATGGGTTGATAGAAAGACCACTTCGTTATGAATTGTTCGATATGGCTGGTCGTCTGGTACTCAAGGGGCAATCTGCCAATGCGGGTGCTTTTCTGGAGATAGATACCGGCAATCGCCTGGCCAAAGGCGCCTACCTGCTACGGATACTATTCGAGGATGGCACCCCAGAAACTTTTAAAATTGCCGGTGGATGGTAAACAGGGTATATCCTGGTTTTATAAAGGTTTTCGCTCCTTTTTTGGGGATGTTTCTACAACCTTCCGAGGGAATGGCTCAGGTACCCCTGGTTCAATTGCCTGAGTACCTTCCGGCAATTGTGCATGGGCGACAGGCTCTGGAGGTGCTGCGGCAGACGGCCAATGTACCCGGAATGTCCATTAGTGTGGGTATTGATGGTTCTATTGTCTGGAGCGAGGGATTTGGATTCGCCGATGCTGACCAACTTGTGCCGGTAACCCCCGGAACGCAGTTTCGCATTGCCAGTGTTTCCAAATTATTGACTGCAGCGGTAGTGGGAAAAATGGTCGAGCAGGGTTGTCTCGACCTGGATATCGATGTACGTAAGTATGTACTCTCCTGGCCCGATAAGTGCTACAACATAAGTGCCCGGCAGCTGGCCGGCCATCTCGGGGGTATCCGCGAGTACAAGACAGCGGATTTTACGCTTAAAAATATTGATGGGAAGCGATACAGGAATGCGGAGGCTGCACTAAGTATCTTTGCTGATGATACGCTTATAGCTCCGCCCGGAACCCGCTACAATTATACCTCCCTGGGTTATACGCTCCTGGAAGCCGCGCTTGAGGGAGCCTCCGGAGAATCATTCATCCAATATATGCACCAAAAAGTGCTGGATCCTTTAGGGATGCGGGCTACTATGCCCAATCACCCGGACAGCACTATCACTCAGCTAACCACCCTTTTCAGCAGAGACAGTCGAGGAGGCAACAAGACAATTCGAAACTTAAGGCCTACTTATAAATTTGCCGGCGGTGGCTATCTTTCCACCGCAGAAGACCTGGTTCGCTTTGGTATGGCACATCTCCGCCCGGGATTTCTGAAACCGGAGACCCTGGAAATGCTCTTCCAAACGCAGTTTCTGGACACGGGAGAACCAACCGGAGTAGGTATCGGCTGGGTGGTTGGCGACCAGGACCCCTGGGGAAGGCGTATTTTTTTTCACAATGGCAATCAGCCTGGTGCCCGCCCGGTTTTAGTGATTTATCCCGATCACGGGGTGGTTATTGCCATCACTTCAAACGTGACCGGGGTGCCAGAATGGATAGAAGGCGTGGCAATGTGTATCGCTGACCCGTTTTTGCGCATGAAAGAGGGTCAGAAACCTATTGCAGGAAAGCAGCATGCTGATTTTGCCTACGTACTGGATGGGGAAGATATGCCTTCTACCGGAAGAATCACTTTATTGAATACTTCAGAACCTGCGTCCGGATTCAAAGGATGGATGGATACTTTTCCCGAAGTAGAGGAAGGGGTATGGCCAATTGCTGATGTGATTTCCTGGGAACATGAAACTGTAGCGCTCATCGCCACAGAAAAAGGACTGTTCCCTTTGCGCTGGCACCAGAATGGGAATGGTGGAATGGAAGGCCGAATGACCCTATTTGATGGCAAACGCACCAAAACGATAAATCTGGGTTTTAGTGCCCCCTGAGTTGGTCAATCACCGGTGTATTCCACTCCACTGGTGGCATTTTCGCATACGATGACCTTCGAGAGCAGCGGTAATTGTGGTTTTACCTGACCCCAAATCCAGATGGCCAGATTTTCTGCAGTAGGGTTGTCTAAGCCAGGAATATCATTAAGTACTTTGTGGTCAAGTTGCTGCTCCAACGGTTTCCAAACCATTTTAATATCCGCGAAATCCATTACCCAGCCAAGCTTTGGATCTAAAGGACCTTTCAGATAAATACGCACCAGATAAGTATGGCCGTGCATGTGCCGGCATTTGTGGTTTTCAGGTACATGCGGCAACCAGTGGGCGCTGTCAAAGGTGAATTCTTTGAATATTTCCATGGGGTAAAGATACGTCCTTGTGTTTAAATTAAGGAAATCCGTAAATCAGTTGTTTCAAGGAAGAGGTGTTTCCGACATGGCCATAATTTTCAGGAATTCTGATTCTTCAAGAGGCATTACGGAGAGCCTTCCCATCCGCACCAGTCCGATTTGTTGCAGCGATGGTTCAGCCTTGATCATTGCTAGAGGCACCGGCTTATTTAAGCGTTTCACCGGACCGATATCCACCACGGACCAATCGCCACTTTCCGCTGTGGGATCAGGATAGTGGGGGGTCAGTACCGTACAGAGCCCTACCACTTCAAGGCCCTCCCGACTATGATAAAAGAGTACGAGGTCTCCGGTTTTCATGGCCCTCAGGTAATTGCGTGCCATGTAGTTTCGCACCCCTTCCCACATGGTGCGGCCGGTGCGCTCAAGTTCATCAAAGGAATAAACAAAGGGTTCTGATTTAACTAACCAATAGGACATTACACCATTATTTTGATTTTACGAACGATTTCCCATAGTACAACGCCTACACAAACGGATACGTTGAGGGAATGTTTTGCACCCCATTGTGGCACTTCGACAGCGCCTTCAGCCGTTTCCATCCAGCGTTCATCAACACCATTAACCTCATTACCAAAAACAAGGGCGTATTTTTCTCCGGGTATCGGCTGAAAATCCTGCAAAGGCGTACTTCCTTCGGCTTGTTCAACCACCCAAATGTGGTAATGGTGGTCGCGTAACCAGTTTATGGCTTCTTCAGTAGAGTTGAAATATTGCCAGGGGACGGTTTCTGTCGCACCAAGGGCTGTTTTGGCAATTTCGCGGTGGGGTGGGGTAGCGGAGATGCCGCAAAGCACAATTTGCCCGGCGGCAAATGCGTCAGCTGTTCGGAAAGCAGAGCCCACATTCAATGCCGAACGGACATTGTCGAGCACCAAGGCCACCGGAATCCGGGATTGCGGGAGCAACTCTTCCGGCTTGGCACGCCCCAGTTCCTCCACCTGATATTTGCGCATATCTATAATACTTTATGAAACTGACTATCCAGTTGATTGCTTGCGTGTGCAAAGGTAAATTTTGTCGGTAAGAATCTCGTTAGGTTGTACAGGAGCTGCTCAGACGAAGATTGAAGTAATGGCTAACTACCAGTCCGACTGAACCGCCATAAAGCAAAAAGCCGAAGAGCCATTGTCCGTGGTGGTTGAACAATGCGCCAATTCCAAAGGCGGCAAGGGAGCTCCAAAGCGCTGTGCGGATGACCAGAGAATTTGTTTTCCTGTAGGAGCGCCAAACAGCAAGCACTGCGAGTGCAAAAAATAGAACATGCCAAACCGAGGGTTTGTCATCAAAATGGCAATCCATGGCCACAGTGCCGGTTAGAACCGGCTGTAGTAATAAGATAAGGGAGCCTGCCGTACAGTGAACCAGACAACCTAAGGAAGCTGCCATACCCAACCAATCGGATGTTGTCTTTTTCAGGCACAAGATTTTGAAGAAATTAAGTGATTAAAAACCCCAATCATGCAACAATGTTGCAAAAGTAAATACTTTTTTTATTTCAAGGTTAATTGTCGCTATGGAAGGCCATTATTTTTTCTGCAGAATATATCCCTAAAGTGATACAGTAGATTTTCAGGTTTATTGTAGTTAAACTCTTGAAAGTAAAGCAAGTCTTTACCAGGATGGAAAATACAAGGGACATTATTACGGATATATTTATACCGTAATAGCTCCTAAAAGGGGGATGTTATCAGATAAACATCTCGAAAGGGTTCTCCAATGAGCCGGATTCAAAGCAAATTTGCGTTGAAGGCTTATGCGATAAGCGGCAAACCTAATGAACGGCATGCCATAATAGGGCCGTGATTAGGGTTCATTCAAGCTGTACAAAGGATTAGTCTGGGAAAAGTACACCGTAAATAAAGCACAAAAGCTATTGCGAACAAATACCTTTTTGGGTTTTGGATACCT
>CAYTNI010000317.1:0-4001 GCA_964439115.1 uncultured Saprospiraceae bacterium | reverse complement strand
GTGCATAGTGAGTAGTTTAAAATACGAAGATGCAAAGAAAGCCTTAAAACTGTTTGTGGTAACAAGTCCGTTAACAAATCATTGCGCAATTTGGCCGACAAAAGCGCCGTGAATTCGACCAAAGGCACTTTTTCAGGCAGAATCGCCCGGAGGTGGCGCGGTTTCGGAAGATTTCGGGTGTAAAAATCGAACCAGCGCAAACAAAAAAGGCAGGGTGATGAGGCACGGGAGGAATAATTCATTGACATTTTGTTGGGCTCCAGCCTTTTCCAGATCTAGTTTTAGTCCATATTGTACGACAACCTGAATGGCGTTGATGGTAAAATGGCCGATGATGGGTGCCCATAAACTGCCCGTCCACCACAGCAAATAGCCCAAACCGGCACCCAACAGCATTCGCGGCAGAAAACCGGCAAACTGGAAATGGATCAGACTGAACAGCGTAGCAGTAACCCAAATAGCTACCGCCGGCCTCCGCCACCAGCGTTGGAGTTGTTGTTGAATCAACCCGCGAAACAGCAGTTCCTCGCCTATGGAGGGCAACAAAGCAATAACCACCAGTGTGAAAATCAGCTCAAAGGGCGATTCCATGACTAAAATAGCCTGTATCACCTCTCCGGTGCGAGCCTCCTGTTCCGCCATCCAATTCGGCAGCTTAACCTGCCGGTTGATCCAATAAGTGAGCTGTACCCAGGGTAGCGCCAGCAGCATAAACCCTGCGGCAGCGGCAAGTTTCCACCAACCGGGAATGCGTACGAGCGCCAGCCATTTCAGCCAGTCGCGCCGGAACAAGAGTATTGCTGCGGCAATGGAAGCTCCAGTGAAGGTAAACAGGTGGTTGAGTAAATTTACGCCACGGAGTAGATTTCGCCGTTCCGGGGTATTCTCGGTGGTGATGGTCGCCATGGCGGATTCGTAATCCAATCCGGGCAACTGCCCAAGCCACAACAATACCAATCCGCTAACCATAGCGCCCATCATGACGCTAATCAGAATCACCATCAATACAGTGAGCGGAGGTGCCCAATGCCCTGCAAGCGGGGCCTCATCGCGATTTTCTGATGACCACATATCGGTATATTGTTTCTTTGTTACAGGCAACCGTCCGCCAAATATCGCAAAGATGCTAAAAAGAGATGGATTACAGGCTGCCTCAATTACTTCAAAAAGTCTTCCGCTACGACGGCAAAACGCCGACGTTATCGTTTTTACATGCAACCGCAGGAAAAGAATGTTTTATGTTATAATCTGTTTTTCAACATATTAACATCCATGTAGAAAACTTTTTTCCCCGACCAGCCAGCAGGTTCAGTCAATAAATGGAAAAATTAGAATACTTTTGCGCCCTAAGTGAATTTTCTTTCCGGTAGAAGGCCTCAAAAAGTACCGAAAGATTATTGTTCATCAATCAAAAAATATATGGAATCCGATAGTTTACCCAAGATTGTAGCTTTTATTTTCCTTTTGTGTTGGCTCATGCCTGGGCTTGGTTTGGCCTACAACCCCGGGACAGGTTCTGCTGAAATGGCTTACAATGAAGTCGAAGTTGGGCAACGCCTCGATTCCATGATGAATGGAATGGTTATCAAACCCCGAAGGGACCCTGTAGCAATGGGGTATATCAGAAACTACCTTACCCGCAGCCGCCGTTCTGCAGAATTAATAATGGGCCGCAGCGTCATGTATTTCCCGATGATTGAGGCGATGCTTGAACGCCACAAACTGCCCCGCGAACTGAAGTACCTTCCGGTTGTAGAATCCGCCCTGAATC
Source organism: uncultured Saprospiraceae bacterium (assembly GCA_964439115.1). Lineage (GTDB taxonomy): Bacteria > Bacteroidota > Bacteroidia > Chitinophagales > Saprospiraceae > UBA2329. Next base: position 2,230 of record CAYTNI010000317.1, on the reverse strand, counting down.
CACGTGCTGTTTCGCCTGCAGGCGCCGGAGGCCTCTGGCAGTTTATGCCCGGCACCGGCAAACTAGAAGGGCTTTCTTCCAATAAATACTACGATGAGCGCTTTGACCCAGTAAAATCTACAGAAGCGGCCATGCGCCATCTCGCACGGTTGTATGCTATTTATGGCGACTGGGAGCTGGTCCTGGCAGCTTATAACAGCGGTTCCGGAAATGTAAACCGAGCCCTAAAGCGGAGTAGAAGCCAGGACTACTGGAAAATCCGCCGGTTTTTACCTCGTGAGACACGAAATTATGTGCCTGCATTTTTCGCCGCCTCTTACCTCTGCGAGCACTATGCACACCACGCTATCTCTCCCAACCTGCCCGATTTAGATCTCCAAATTACCGGGCTGATAAAAATTTATAACGGTTTTAGCTTTTTCGAACTGGCCAGCCTCACCGGGCTCTCCATCGAAATGCTCGAAACACTTAACCCTTCATTTACAGGAGGTTATATTCCTGAAAATTCGGAAGGCCACTATCTCAACCTTCCCAAACGGGTAATGCCGGCAGTATTGGAATATATGGCGGCCAAACTACCCGATAATTCCGACCCGCATCCCGTTTTTGCCGGACCGGTAGCCATTTACAACTTCCCAATGCCGGAATCCTACTATATCGAACATTCCTACACCGTAGAATCTCAGGACGATGTAACCAGTCTGGAAGATCTGGCCGCCAAGCTCAAGTGCAGCGTACATCACCTCCGCATCTGGAACCTTGGCAACCCGGGCGTGCTTCAAACAGGACAACAATGGAAGTATTACGGCCCAAAAGCATTCAAAAAACTGGAATTGAAAAAACCGTCCGCTACCATAGTGCAGGAAACTGTGGCCACTTTGCCATCCATTAGCCCTTCACAGATTGTATTTACTGAAAAACATCGCATCAGCGAAAACATGAGTCCGCCGACCACCGGCTATTTGTGTGTGAAAATAGGGCAAACTAATGAGCGGCTAACCGATATTGCGCGTCGTTTTGAAGGTGCTTCGCTGGAGGAGATGCGCAAACTCAACCGGGTTATTGGCAATCCCACTTTCCGTACGGGTAATATTATCAAAATAAAAACGCTCTGACACGGTGCTCCGCAGGCATTTCCACCGCTTGTTAGGAGCCGGACTGACTGCATCGGCTCTTGCCCCATTTCTGAGGTATCCCTCCTCCCCTGCTCTTACCAAACCAAAGAGACTTCAACCCGGTGATACAGTGGGTTTTATCACTCCCGGGAGTTATGCCCCTGATGAGTCGCTTCAAAAAGCCTGGAACAACATCGAAAGCCTTGGACTCAAGGTCAAGCCAGGAAAAAATCTTCGTGCGCTCCGCGGCTTCAACGCAGGTACGGATGCGCAACGTCTTGAGGATATTCACCTCATGTTTGCTGATCCCGAGGTGAAAGCCATCTGGTGTGTACGCGGAGGGTATGGCTGTACGCGGTTGTTGCCTTTTCTAGATTTCAATCTCATACGACAAAACCCCAAAATTTTTATTGGATACAGTGATATTACCGCTCTGTTACAGGCCATTCATCTGAATACAGGTCTGGTTTGCTTCCACGGCCCGGTGGCAGCATCCAACTTCACGGATTACAACATGGCCGAGTTGGAAAATCTCCTTTTCCAGGTGCCCTCAAGTCATACCATTTTACTGGCAGAAGGCCAAAAGGGAAAGACTGCGCCTGAGTACCAGCCTTCCGTCATACAGGCGGGAAGAGCCTCCGGAATACTCTGCGGCGGTAACCTCAGTCTGATGGCGGCCATGGCCGGCACCCCGCATGCTTTTGACCTTAGCGGCAAACTCGTTTTCATCGAAGAGGTGGAGGAACGCCCTTACCGCGTGGACCGCATGCTGACCACCCTGTTGCAGGCATCATACCTGGACAAAGCAGCAGGCGTCGCGCTCGGAGTTTTCGCAGCCTGTCAGCCCAAGCCCGATGAGCGATCCCTCAGTCTGATGGAAACGCTTCAGGACCGTCTCGGCGGCCTGGGTATGCCCGTGGTTTATGGTCTTTCCTTCGGCCATGTAGCCGACAACTGTACATTGCCCTTCGGTATTCCAGCTACTCTGGATACATCAAACCTGAGCCTGCAACTCGAAGACAGCGCAGTGGTATAAACGCCATGCCCGAATCACGGTTGCCAGGTTTTCCTACTACTTTAAATCGCCCTTTATTAAAAAATCTAATTGCCTATAT
>CAYTNI010000316.1:0-4056 GCA_964439115.1 uncultured Saprospiraceae bacterium | reverse complement strand
CGTTGAGGGCATAACTACCCGTACGCGAAATTTCTACTGCTGCCGGGTTTTTAAGTGTTTGTTTTCCGGAATTTTGTTTGCCGGGCAATTTGAGGTTGAGGGCATTGGGTGCCACCACGGAGGAGGTCAGCATGAAGAAAATGAGCAGCAGGAAGATGATATCTGTCATGGAAGACATGCTGAACTCTGCGGAGGTTTTGGAGCGTTTTTTGAAGGACATGTCAGTCAGATTGGGTGAGAAAAAAGCTCCGGCACTTTGCCGTGTTGATGAAAAAAGAGCACCTGAGTGTTCAATTGCGTGGTTGGGTGGCGAGGATAGCACGAGCCTTATTTTGGGCGGCTGCTTCCATAACTTTGGACACGAGGTTGAAAGAAGTACCCGATTCAGCAACAATAGTAACGGTGGGCGCTTCTTTTTTATTATCCACCGTGGCGAGTGCAGATGCCAAGCCACGAGAGATAGCGGATGGCGCTGTTTCCTGGTTGTTGATGGTATGTATGCCGTTTTTTTTGATGGTCACCACTACATTGACCGGTGCCACGGTCTTTGAATCAGACCTGGGCAAATCGAATGGTTCGATTTTAACCAATGTGGAGGTGAGCATAAAGAACAGCAACAACAGGAAAATGATATCCGTCATGGAGGCCAGACTGAATTCTGCACTTACGCCGCTGCGTTTTTTTAAAGCCATGAGAGAGATGCTTTAGTCAAAAAAACAGGAATAACTTGTCAAACGTTCCCAGTAGGGACAATTAGTGGGTCGGCTCCTGCAGAAGATCCATGAACTCAGTGGTACTCCGCTCCATTTTAAATACGACCTTATCTACATTGGCCACCATGATATTGTAGGCCACCAGAGCGAAAATGCCCACGACCAGACCAAAAGCAGTAGTGAGCAGGGCCTGGTAAATACCTCCTGCAAGCAGTGCCGGGGTTACATTTTCTTCAGTAGCCATATCGTAAAAGGCCATAATCATACCTGTAACAGTACCGAGAAAGCCCAACATAGGTGAGGCGCCTGCGATACTGGCGAGCGTGGAGAGATTTTTTTCCAGTTTGAAAATCTCGAGATTGCCGACATTCTCTATCGCTGCGTCAATGTCGCGAAGTGGTTTTCCAATGCGCATCAATCCTTTTTCTACCATACGGGCTACGGGAGAATCGGTTGCCTGGCAGAGTGCCTTAGCGCCCTGGATGTTGCCGGATTGCACATTGAAGCGGATGTTATTCATAAAACTCTCGTCTATTTGGGCTGCCTTTTTGATAGTGAGATAGCGTTCTATGAAAATAGACAAAGCGATGAAAAACATAATCAGTTGAAGCCCCACAATAATCCAGCCGAGTGGGCCTCCCGCGGCGAGGATGTCAAACAGGCTCTGGGTTTTTTCCACAGTGTCAGTGGCGCGCTCTAAATCGACTGCCGGGCCTTGTTGGCTAAGGAAGATAAGTTGGTTCAGCATAGCAAGAAGAAGTATTTGAATTTGACTGCAAATCTACACAACGATAAAGATTTTCTAAAATTGTGGTATCGAATAATAGCAGACAATAAATTGAAAAAGGTTATTCTGCGAGGCCGGCGAACTTTTTATAGGGGCCTTCTTCATGGATCAGTTGATCATGATGGCCGCGTTGCACGATGCGTCCCCGGTGAAGCACCACAATTTCATCGGCATGGCGGATGGTGCTCAGTCGGTGAGCGATGACGATGGTAGTACGGTTTTTCATTAATTCGTCGAGCGCCTGCTGCACCCATTTTTCCGACTCCGAATCCAGTGCGGAGGTCGCCTCGTCGAGAATCAGAATGGGTGGATTTTTCAGAATGGCCCTTGCTATGGTCAGTCTTTGACGCTGTCCACCGGAAAGTTTTAAACCGCGGTCGCCGATATTGGTGTGGTAGCCGTTTTCGGTGGCCATGATAAAGTCATGGGCGTTGGCAATTTTGGCCGCGTATTCCACATCTTCCCTCGATACGCCTTCCATGCCAAAAACGATATTATTGTAGATGGTGTCGTTGAACAATATGGGTTCCTGGGAAACGATACCCATGAGACTTCGTAGATTTCGAAGACTGATTTCCCGAATGTCCACACCGTCAATGAAGACCCCCCCTTCGCGGACATCGTAGAATCTGGGAAGGAGATCCGCCAGTGTAGATTTTCCGGCACCTGATGCACCCACCAGTGCCACAATGCGGCCTTTGGGGATTTGCAGGTGGATGTCCTCTAAAACCGGCTCCTGGGGATTTCGGTAGAAAAAGCTTACATTTCTGTACTCAATGAGGTGTTCAAAACTGGGTAAAGTCTTGGGTTGGGCAGAATCCTCGATTTCTAAGCGGGCATCCAGCAGTACTTCCACGCGTTGCATGGCGGCAACGCCTTTCTGGATGTCATACACGGCCCGCGAAAGCTTCTTTGCGGGTTCGATTACGTTATAGAAGGCAAAAATAAAAGTGAGGAAGGTTTCAGCCCCCATCTGGCCGCTGAATACCAGCCGTGATCCGAACCATAGTAGAACGGCAACTACCCCGATGCCCAAAAATTCAGATAGCGGAGAGGATAAATCCCGACGCCAGAGCAGTCGGGTGAGGGTATGGCGATATTTCTCGTTTTCGGTGCCAAACTTTTGGCGCTGGTAGCCTTCGGCGTGGAATCCTTTGATGATGCGCAAGCCGGAGAGTGCTTCCTCGATAATGGAAACAAGGGAGCCTAAGCGGTTTTGAACGTTCATGGAACTACGCTTGAGGCGTCTGCCGATGCCGCCTATAACGAAGCCGGTAAACAAAAGCAGTACAAAGACAAAAACAGTGAGTGAGGGGCTAATGTACAGCATGATACCCAGGGCGCCCCCGATAATCAGGGGTTCGCGGAAGACAGCTTCCAGTACGTTGAGAATGCTCCATTCAACCTCCTGCACGTCGGAGGTGATTCTCGACATGAGGTCGCCTTTGCGTTCTTCTGAGAAATAGGCAAGTGGTAAGATGAGCAGCTTGTCGAAAAGCTGTTGCCGCAAATCGCGGATGATGCCATTGCGCACCGGTGCCATAAAAAACAGGGACAGGTAGCGGAACAGGTTTTTGAAGAAAAAAACAGCTACAATCCAGACACAAACATATACCAACGCCGCTTCTTTGCCCTCTTCTGCAATAAAGCGGCTGACGTTGTAATTAAACCAGGCCTGAAGATTGGAAAAAGAAAACAGGCTACCTTCGGGTGGGTTGAGCACCAGCGATTTACGCTCAAAGAGCAATTCAAGAAAAGGTTGCAGCAATGGAATAGCTACTGCCGTGAACAAGGCGGTTAGGATATTGCTAACGATGTTCAACGCTACGAGGAGGCGGTAGCTGCGCAGATATCCGAGCAGGCGCCAAAAACTGCTCACGGTGGCGTCAGGTCAAAGTCGTTGAGAAAGCCGGTATGAAAATTACCGGCTCTGAAATTAGGATCTTTCATCAGGCGCTGATGAAAAGGCACGGTTGTTTTTACGCCCTCCACGATAAATTCGTCGAGTGCGCGCTCCATTTTGCGGATTACCTCTTCGCGGGTGCGTGCGCGACAGATGAGTTTGGCGATCATGGAGTCGTAGTAGGGGGGGATGGTATAGCCCGCATACACGTGGGTGTCCACTCTGACGCCGTGTCCTTTGGAGCTATGGAAGGAGGTTATTTTACCAGGGCTGGGCCTGAAGTTGTGGAAGGGGTCTTCCGCATTAATCCGGCACTCCATGGCGTACATGGTGGGGTAGTAGTTTTTCCCGCTGATTCGCTCGCCGGCTGCGATTTTGATTTGTTCTTTAATCAGGTCGTGGTCAATAACTTCTTCAGTGACGGGATGCTCTACCTGGATTCGGGTATTCATCTCCATGAAATAGAAGTTGCGGTATTTATCCACCAGGAATTCGATGGTTCCCACGCCTTCGTAGTCAATAGCCTTAGCGGCTTTGACAGCGGCATCACCCATCTTTTCGCGAAGTTCATCGGTCATGAAAGGGGAGGGGCTTTCCTCTACGAGTTTTTGGTGGCGGCGTTGGATGGAGCAATCTCGTTCGGAGAGATGGCA
>CAYTNI010000315.1:0-4083 GCA_964439115.1 uncultured Saprospiraceae bacterium | reverse complement strand
AAAAAAATATATATCGTTGCAATGGTCCTGGTGGTGGCAGCCATCGGCCTGCTGGTGAACGCTGCCGGAGACACTAGCACGTATGCCACCTTCCGGGAAGCTGCTAAAAGCGGCGGTAAAGTCAAGATTGCCGGGCAATTGGCAAAAGACAAGGAAATGTATTACGACCCCCAAAAAGACCCTAACTATTTTACCTTTTACCTGACGGATACCGACGGGCAACAGCAAAAGGTGGTATTGCTGCGTGAAAAACCTCAGGATTTCGAAATGTCGGAGCAAATCGTGCTGACGGGTAAAATGAAGGGCGACGCGTTTGTTGCCTCCGAAATGCTGATGAAATGCCCCTCCAAGTACAAGGACGAGGAAATCTACATCAACGCGGAGAAAGCCAATAGCTAATGGAGGATATACAATACCTGGGTGAAAACCTTTGGCCCGGGCGCATTGGTCATGCAGGCATTATCCTTGCCTTCACGGCTGCCCTTTCTGGTGCCATTTCCTATTTCTTTGCAGTGCAGAAAGCCGCTCTTCCGGAGGAGGCTACCTGGCGCCGCATGGGGCGTTTCTCCTTCCTGGCCCACGGTATCGGCGTGTTTACCGTAATTGGCGCCATTTTTTATGCCATGATTGAGCAGCGCTACGAGTACCAATATGTGTGGGCTCACGTGTCTGATGACTTACCTATGAAGTACATCTTCTCCGCCTTTTGGGAAGGTCAGGAGGGCAGTTTTCTGTTGTGGATGTTCTGGCACGTCGTATTGGGGTTCCTGCTGATGTTCAGTACCGGGAAGTGGGAAGCACCGGTACTGGCCGTATTGCTAGCCATAGAGTGGTGTATCGCCTGTATGATTTTGGGCGTCTATTTTGGCGACCTTAAAATTGGCACTAATCCGACACTCCTGTTAAGGGATACTATGGAAGCCCCCATTTTCGCGAATGCCGATTATTTGCAACTGATAAAAGGCAATGGCCTCAATCCTCTGCTTCAGAACTGGTGGATGACGATTCACCCACCCACGCTTTTCCTGGGTTTTGCCTCCACAGCTGTTCCTTTTGCATTCGTTGTGGCCGGATTGTGGAAGAAAGACTACCAGGGATGGCTTAAGCCGGCTCTGCCCTGGGCACTTTTCAGCGGTATGATTCTCGGCACCGGCATCCTCATGGGCGGTGCATGGGCCTATGAGGCACTCAGCTTTGGCGGTTATTGGGCCTGGGATCCCGTGGAAAACCTGTCTTTGGTGCCCTGGCTTCTGCTCGTTGCCGGTGTGCACACCAACTTAGTGGCCCGAAGCACAGGCTATTCCGTGCGGAGCACCATGCTGTTCTACCTGCTCACTTTTTCCCTTATTTTATACAGTACTTTCATGACCCGCAGTGGCATTCTGGGAGAATCCTCTGTGCATTCCTTTACGGAAATGGGCCTGGGATGGCAACTTACCACCTTTGTACTGTTGTTTTTTCTTGGCTCCCTGGCGCTGTGGTTGGTTCACTACCGCAGGATTCAGGAGCCCAAACCGGAGGAATCCATGACTTCCAAAGAGTTTTGGATATTTTTTGGAAGCCTCATTCTGGCATTTTCTGCTTTGTTGATTACCTTCTCCACCTCCTTGCCGGTATTCAACAAGATTATCCAGTACTTCAACCCTGCTTTTCAGGGTCGCGTCATCACAGACCCGGTAGCGCACTACAACAATTCTCAATTATACATCGGTATTGCCATGGGGCTTTTCTCCGGCGGCGTGCAATTCCTGCGGTGGCGGGAAGGGCAATGGGCGATTTACCGAAAAAAGTTTTTGGTACATATTGGGATAAGTGCCGCGCTTGCAGGACTCTTCTCCTGGCTGACCACCTTGTGGATTAACGCATCGGCATGGCAATACCTGCTGCTGCTGTTTTCAGGGTGGTTCACCCTGCTGGCCAATCTGGATTATCTCATCACCTTTCTGCGCGGCAACCTCAAACTGGGCGGTTCTGTGCTTTCTCATGTAGGTTTTGGACTCCTGCTGGTGGGAATCCTTGCTTCCGGGCTCAATAAGCGCTTTATTTCTGTCAACCGGTTCGTCATGGATGGCCTTATCGAAGGTGCGGACAGCGAACGGCTAAAAAACAATATCCTGCTGTTCAAGGGTGTGCCGCTCCCCATGTCAGGTTATGAGGTTACCTATCAAAGCGATACGATGGATAACCTCACGCGCACCTATCGCGTCAACTTTATGCGCCGTGATTCCACAGGAAAAGAACTCGAAAATTTTGACCTCTTTCCCAACATCCTTTACGATAAGTCCTTTACCAAGATTGCCGCGTCTAATCCCGACACCAGGCAGTATCTCCATAAAGACATCTTCAGTCATATCGCCTCCCTGCCACAGGTGGAAATGGATATGGAGTTCCGCAAGCAACGGGAAGATAGCCTGGTCTATAAACCTTTCCTGATTCCTCAGGGGCGTACTGTTTACTTTACGGATACCGTTCCCATTACCGACCAGGATACCTTTGTGCTCAAGTCCTGGCAACTTACCCTGGATAGCATTACCCGTACCCCAACCCACCCTGAGTACAAGCCTCAACAAGGGGATTTGGCTGTAGGAGCCTATATTCGGGTGAAGCGAGAAGACGATGACAGTACCTATACCGCCCAACCGGTCGTCATCCTCCGCGGGCAATTAGTGTATTATTATCCTTCCCAACTCAATGAACTTAGCACCCGGGTCAGATTGCATCCCGATATTCTCGATGCGGTATTCACCCCGGAGTCGGAGCTTCAATATCAGGACTTTACTGCTGCTATTGGCCAAACGATTTCCTTCAAAGGGCTCCAGTTGCGTTTTGACGGCTTCAATCCCAAAGCGACGCACCCCTCTTTGAAGGCGAAAGAAGGCGACCTGGTCGTAGGCGCTAAAATGACCGTACTGGATGGAAAAGGCGGCTCCTGGCCGGCAGAACCAATATTTTTCATTCGGGATAATGCGCCATCTCAGATAAAAGCCGAAGTCGACCCTGTAGGTTTACACCTCCGCTTCGTGTCTATTGCTCCGGCGCAAGAAACCATTCACCTCAAGGTGGCACAAAAGCTGCGTCCCACCATGGAGGCACCGGTAGAAATTGCCACCAACGCCCTGCGCTCGGATTATATCGTGCTGGAGGCCATCGAGTTTCCCGGCATCAACCTGGTTTGGCTGGGTTCCACGTTTATGGTTTTAGGACTCGGGTTGAGCATGACCTGGCGCATTGCTCAAAAGCGCAGGACGGAAGCATGAGCGCCCCGGCGCGCATCGTCCTGATTGGTGCGGGTAATGTTGGAAGCAGACTCGCACAACGGTTTGCAGATCAGGGTTATCCGCTGCTCCAAGTCTTCAGTCGCTCGCCGCTGAAGAGGGCTTTTCCCGCTCCATTCGTAAATCGGATTAGCGATATCGTACCCGATGCGGAAGTATATCTGATTGCTGTTCCCGACGATGCGATTGCCGATGTAGCAGCACAACTTGCCGGCCAGATTCATCCGGGGGCTTTGGTAGCCCATACCTCCGGGAGCACGCCCTCAGCGGTGCTATCGCCATTTTTTGAGCATTTCGGCGTTTGTTATCCCCTCCAGACGTTCAGTCCGGAAAGAATACCTGATTTTAACGAAATCCCGGTCTGCGTGGACGCCCCTTCCCGGGTGGACCTGGAAGTGTTGCAACAGGTGGCGGCTATCATTTCTCCCCGTGTGTATCATTTGGACGACCGGCAGCGCGCCAGAGTACATCTCGCGGCAGTATTTGTCAATAATTTTGTGAATCACCTGTATCATACGGGCTTTCAACTGCTGAAAGAAGCCGATTTGCCCTTCGAGCTGCTTTTGCCCCTTATCAGGGAGACGGCCGCCAAGATCAAACCGGATTCTGACCCGGCATATTTGCAGACCGGTCCGGCTCGTCGCGGCGACGAGCAGACCATCCGGCGACACCTGGAAGCGCTTGCCGGCAATCCCGAAGTGGAGCAGTTGTATCAACAGATTACCAGCGCCATCCAGTCATTTCATCAAAAACCTTTCCCTCATGCGCATCATCGGCCAGATTGACCATCCTAAGCTGAAAATTACCG
>CAYTNI010000314.1:0-4094 GCA_964439115.1 uncultured Saprospiraceae bacterium | reverse complement strand
CTGACGACCTACGACAGCCAGACCGGCGAGATCGTCCCCGACCTCGCGACCGAATGGCAGACCGAGGACAACAAGACCTGGACCTTCAAGCTGCGCGAGGGCGTGCAGTGGCAGAAGGGCTATGGCGAGTTCACCGCCGCAGATTTGTTGGAGATATTTCACACGAGTTGAAAACGCCAATTTTTAATATCCAGGGGTTTATTCATACCCTGTTGGATGGCGCCATGGATGATCCGCAGGTAAATCGGCCTTATCTCGAGCGCGCCGCTAAAAACCTGGAGCGTCTGACCACTATAGTGGAGGATCTGGAATCCATTTCCAAATACGAATCCGGAGAATTGGTGCTCGACATGCAAGCGTTTGACCTCCGCAAATTGGCTGAAGAGGTCTTTGAAGACATGGAATTTAAAGCTTCTCCGCGGAATATTCGCCTGGAGTTTAAGGAAGGACTTGGTGCGACCTGTAGGGTGCGTGCCGATCGGGAGAGTGTAAGGCAAGTGCTGATGAACCTGGTGAGCAACTCCATCAAATACGGCATTCCCAATGGCCGGACGAAAATGGGCTATTATGACATGGATCGTAATGTACTCATCGAAATTGCCGACAATGGCATTGGCATACAGGAAGACAAGCTGAAGCACGTTTTCGACCGATTTTACCGGGTGGATGAAAGCAGATCGCGCGACCAGGGTGGCACCGGCCTGGGTTTGGCTATCGTCAAACACATCGTAGAAGCCCATCACCAGACTATCACTGTACGCAGCACACCTAACTTGGGGAGTACTTTTGGGTTTACCCTTGAAAAAGCCTAATGGCGGATGTTTTGAATCCCAAGTCGTCCCGGCTTACAATAAGGGTGAGATATCCACATGTTCCGTAAATAATTCCATGGCGCTTTCTGCCTTCCACAAGGTTCGGGTATTGATTTTCACTTCGATTTTATTGATGTTGCGTGCCGCCCCGTAGGTGTCGAGGTTGGTGGCAATCACCGGAATCTGGTGCTCATCAATGTAGGATTTCAGGCTTAAATTTTGGGTAAATTCAGGGATGAAATTGCCTTCTCCGTGAATGATGATACCGGAAAGGGGGCATACTTTCACACCCTCGCGGGCTGCCGTATTCGCCACGGATTCGATGACCCGGTCGAGGCCTTTGTAATTGACCATTACCAAAAGATGGTGCATGGCCGGAAACTCGCCCCGTTCGGCCATTGCCCCGGAGATGATGTGCTCCACGTGGTTATCTAGCTGCGTCTCATGGAAAACGACCTTGCCTTTAATAGCTTGCAGAATCGTTTCCATAATGGGAAAGGTAAGGGACTTGTCAAAGGGCATGATGCCGATGAGCGGAATGCCGTATCGGTCTAGCTTTTTACCCACGTAATGCCTGACCTGATCTATTTTTGGGGGCAGCACTTTGTTGACGATGACCCCTAGAATGGGAATTTTTTGCTCTCGAAACAGGGCAAGGTTAACATTCAGCTCATCAATAGTACTGCCGATACCGCCCTCTACTACCATCACTACGCCCGCTCCGACGAGGTTGGCCACATCTGCATTGCTGAGATCAATTACGCTGCCCACCCCGGGATGGCCGGTGCCCTCCATAATCACGACATCGTGCATGGTTTCGAGTGTATCCGCAGCATGGGTGATTCGTGAGACAAAATCGTAATCTTCGGGATGGTCGAGATAAGCTTTGGTGAGCCCACTACCCACAATGATGGGGCTATGTAGCACAGGATCCAGGCCAAAGCGCATGATGGTAGCAAATAAGAGCGCATCCTTGTCCACCTTGAGGTCTCCAAGGTCAACGAATTCCTGCCCGACAGGTTTACAATAGCCTACATTCAATCCGTGTAGGCGAAGGGTATGGATTAGACCTAGGGTGCAGGTGGTTTTGCCCACATGCTGACTGGTAGCAGCCACATAAATGCGTTTCATCATGACATCCTCTTCCGCGAAAGCCGCATATTTTTTTTTCGGTGGGCTAAAATTAAGGAATTCATCCTTGAATACCGCAGTAATAACGAACTTTGCGAAAAAAATTAAGAACATGCGAATTCACCGGGAAGGATTTGCCTCTCTGATGCTGATTTTTGTTACAGGTGCACTGCTGGTATTGGCTGCCTGGCTTTGGTGGCCGGCAGGGGTTCCGGCAGCAACAATTTTGGCGATAATACTATTTTTGGTGGTGCTTCAGTTTTTTAGATCTCCTTCCCGCCAAATTCCGACACTTGACGGTGGCCTGATTTATGCACCGGCTGACGGTAAGGTCGTGGTGGTAGAAGAAACCGAAGAATCAGAATTTTTCAAGGACAAGCGATTGATGATTTCCATCTTTATGTCGCCGGTAAATGTGCATATCAACTGGAGCCCTATTCCAGGAGAGGTAAGGTATGCGAAATACCATCCCGGGAAATACCTGGTGGCCTGGCATCCCAAATCATCCACAGAAAATGAACGCCACACGGTGGTGATAGGGCATGATGGTGGTGATATTCTGGTTCGCCAGATTGCAGGTGCCCTTGCCAGAAGGATTGTCAACTACCTCAAGCCCGGGCAAACTATTGGGCAGGGGGAAGAATTTGGCTTCATCAAGTTTGGCTCCCGGGTAGATTTATTCTTGCCACTGCATGCAAAACCGGAGGTCAATATCGGAGAAGCAGTGAAAGGAAAGCATACGGTCATAGCGCGCTGGTAAGGGGGACTACTCCATGCGCTCCAGCGGAAATGCGTTTATCCAATAGGCGCTGTCCTGAACCGGAATAGCTATAAATTGCCCATCCCGGAATTCCCAAAGTGCTACCTGATCGGTGTATTGACTTACCACCTCATCCCCTTCCAGGCGAAGGCTGCGCTCCCATGTTCGCTGAACCAGTTGAGGCATATCTCCTTTACGCCATAACCATGCTGCTGTGCGCACCTGTCCGCCATCCCCGCCATACCATTCGGCTACTGTAATGCGGTCGGAAAATCGTTTTTTGAGCTTGTCATAAACCCAAAGGGATTCCTGGATAAACCACGAGTATTGGATTTTAACGTGCCAGGCGTCGTATCTGTTGTTTAAGGTGAATTTTGAACGAGGAAAAACCCTGCTTTCCGTCGGCTCGGCAAAGTCCTGGATTTCCTCCCACATTTCCCAGGGTACTGACTGAAAGAATACCGCTTTGGATATAGTATCTTTTTCCTGCGCTCCGGTATTCTCCCCAGCGGAAAATGACAGCGTATCTTTCCATGCTATTGAAGGGAAACGATGCTCTGGTAGGGGAGGGTTGGAGTGGCATCCCCAGGTAAAAAATGCCATGATGATAACGCCAAAAAAAATAAGCCGGGAAGTGGTTTCCCGAAATATGGAACAAATAGGCATACTCCTGAATATTTTCAAAAAGTGTGAAGTGGGCAGGAAATTTGGAAGCAAAAAAACATCCATGCTCCCTCCACTGCTGCACAAATTTAGCAGTTTATTCGCAGCTTTCGGTCCTTGCGCGAAAGCTTTTCCGTTCAGAGGTTCATTCACTCTGAACGTCTTGTAGCTGTTGACGCCAGTTTTATTTCCTCTGAAAGCCTAATTGAATGGTTGCAATATTATCAATGGAGTAATTAACCCATTTTTCTCCACCTCATGCCTCGATTCCAATATTTTTCATATCCCGAAGTGGTGCAAGGTGATTATAACAAAATGAAAGTGAAATATCTGGCACCTCGAAGACACAGATCAAAACACACTGCACCACAATTCTATAAACCTTTGATGCCATTGGGATGGCTGTATCAATTTTTCTTCTTCCAGAATGTCTAGGTGGGTTTTTCATAAGTTTCGCATAAATGCGCAGTGGTAGGGCAGTTCATTCCAAATAGCAGTACAAGGGTGGGTTTTCGAGTAGCATTTCGATTTATCGCATGGAAGGCATTCGACGCTTGTCCGTAATGACAGGTAAAAAGCCATTCTATATCACAGACTTTGTTCAAAGCGGCAATTGCAGCTTTAAGGGGTAAGATTTGAGAAGCTGGGATTCCATCCTCATAAAGTCCTTTTTTGAGAATGAGAGGTTCTTTTTTGAGACTGTTTCGTTGGAACCATTCATTTCTTTT
>CAYTNI010000313.1:0-4113 GCA_964439115.1 uncultured Saprospiraceae bacterium | reverse complement strand
GGATTAATTTTCCTTATCCCACCATTGACCAGGCAGGGCAGACAAAATCCGAGCGTTTTGTGTTCAATAAGCACAATTCCAATATTGATGTCATACTTGGCGCCGGTCCGGTGGCTGTGGATTACGATGTCAATGCCCTGACCAACCCTGACAGCGACCCCAACATCAGAGGATTCATTACGGATGAGAGTTATTACCGGGTTCGGGTGGAAGTGGAATTACCGCTTCACGGCAGAGCCGCAGGTTTTGCAGCCGCGGATACTCTTGACCTTAATCTTGGAGATTTGAGCGAAGTGGATTTTGCCACCTTCCAGCTCTACACCCTGAATGAATTACCGCTTGATGTGGAATTGCAAGCCTATTTTCTGGATGAGGGTGGAGCAGTACTTGATTCCCTGTTTTCCGGAAGACAGTTAGTAGTGCAGGGGGCACCGGTAAATCCTGCAGGATTTTCCAACAGTTCTGCGGGTAAGGTCAATGAGGTTGCCTTCTCGGAAGTTCGATTTTCCAGAATAAAAAATGCAAGAAAAGTAGCACTGCACGGGTCTTTTTCCAGCACCAACAATCAGTCGCAATCTATCAAGGTACTCGCCGATCAGAATATCCGAATTAAGCTGGGGGCTATCCTTGGCAGAAACCGATAGCTTTCGTATCGTCATGTTTACTACGATTAATAATTTGCTGCCGTTATGAAATCTATTTGCTACCTTTTTCTACCACTGTTTAGTTTGCTGGGTATCATGATAAAGCCAGGTACCTTGCGGGCTCAAGGACAGTACCCGCTCATTCTGGACGAAAAAGAACGAGCCAGACCCGCCACTGAAGTGCTTGAGGATCGGTTTACTAACCCTTTGCCCACGCTGCTGCGGCGCGAGGGTATTGATATGTGGGTTCTAATCTCTCGGGAATATAACGAAGACCCAGTGATGCGGACGATGCTTCCGGCGGAATGGCTTTCGGCCCGGCGTCGCACTGTAATGGTGTTTTTTGACCGCGGCCCGGGGCAGGAGATTGAGAAGCTTGCAATTGCCCGTTACGATGTAGGGCTTTTAAAAGCTGCCTGGGATCTGAATGTGTATCCCGACCAATGGGAAGCGTTGGTAGAAATTGTTAAAAACCGAAACCCCAGGCGTATCGGTATCAATACTTCGGATACTTATGGCCTTGCAGATGGATTGGTCAATACTGAATACGAGCTGCTGATGAAGAATCTTCCCGATATTTTCCGCAGCAGGGTGGTATCCGCAGAGAAGCTGGCCGTAGCCTGGCTGGAAACCAGAAGCGAAAAGGAAATGACCCTGTACGAGCAAATCTGCCGCATTTCGCACCTGATTGTGCAGGAGGGCCTTTCTGAAATTGCCATCCAGCCCGGAGTGACTGCTACAGAGGATGTCGTATGGTGGTACAGGAACCGCGTTCGCGAACTCGGTCTGGACACCTGGTTCCATCCTACTGTGGATGTACAGAGAGCAGACCCTGATAATTTCGACCACCTTCGCACTTTTTCCAAACGCCCCGATCGTCAGATTATTCAGCCCGGCGACCTTCTTCATGTGGATTTTGGGATTACCTACCTGCGCCTTAATACCGATATGCAACAACACGCCTATGTTCTCATGCCTGGAGAAACAGATGTTCCGGCCAGTCTGCGGGAAGCATTTTCCAAGGGAAATCGGCTTCAGGATATTTTGGTAAGCCATTTTGAAGGTGGAAAAACCGGAAATCAGATGTTAGCGGAATCTCTTGCCCAGGCCAAAACGGAGGGTATTGACGGCACTATTTATTCCCACCCAATCGGGTTTCACGGCCATGCAGCAGGCCCCGCCATAGGTATGTGGGACAATCAAAATGCAGTGCCCGGCACTGGTGATTATCCGCTTTTTCCGCATACAGCCTTCTCCATTGAATTGAACGCAGCCGTATATATTCCCGAATGGAAAAAAACCGTCCGTATTATGCTGGAGGAGGATGGTTATTACGACGGACGTTCTTTCAGGTTCATAGATGGCCGCCAGGAAGCGATTTACCCAATTCCGCGACAGCGGTGATCATACCTTCTTTTTCGGCTGGGTGATATTTGGGGGCTTAAGATAAAAGGGCGTGTAATACGCTATATCTGCAAACTGCTTTTCTTCGAAGGCCTGTAATGCCAGTGGAATCATCTGCGTAGCGGAACAATTCAAGGGTACATGTCTTACATTCAGGTTTTCCAGCAGCGTCATGGCTTTTTGCGCACCGCTCCCGCAGATGGCGGTTATTCCCCTGGGTGAAATTTCTTCCTCCCACCATTCGCGGCTCAGTACCTGTGCTCTGGTATCCATCAGACAATTAAGGCCATTATCAAAAAGGGCTCCGTAAACTTCCATGCGTCTTGCGTCAATCATGGGAAAAAAAGTATCAGCATCAGGATGTTTCCGCGCGCATTCGATGGCAAGTCCAGTGAGCGTATCTGTTGTCAATAGCGGTTTTTGGAGCCCGAAACATATTCCTTTGGCGACAGAGGCGCCAATGCGGAGTGCGGTATAGGAGCCGGGGCCATTGCTCACGGCTACCGCATCGAGGTCTGAAAGGGTATATTTTGCTTGACTAGCTACTTCCTTTATAAAAATGGTAATCAGGGCGGCGTGGTCGGTTCCGTGGTGGCTTTCTCTAAGTGCGAGGAGCTCGTTGCCACGGCAAATGCCAACCGAACAAACCTCGGTGGCGGTATCTATCAGAAGAATCAATGGTTGAATCATAGCAATATTGAACTTGCAAAGTAATATCTTTGTTTTGGAACCCGTACCATCGCATTCTATAAAAGGCCATGACCGACAAACTGGAAGCCATCAAGGAGCGGTATTTGTATCTCGAAGAGCAGTTGGCCGACCCTTCTACGCTGGCTGACACAGACAAATACCGAAAAGTTAGCAAAGATTACAAAAAGCTCAAACCTGTTGTGGAGGCTTTTGAGGCTTTTAAAGTAAATCAGGAAGCCTTCGAGGCTGCAAAAGCCATATTAAAAGATGATGATGCTGAACTGAGGGCGATGGCGCAGGAGGAGCTACAGATACTGGAAGCGCAGCGGGAGGAGCTTGAGGAGCGGCTCAGGTTGCTTTTAATCCCCAAAGACCCTAACGATGACAAGGATGTACTTTTTGAACTTCGCGCAGGCACCGGTGGTGATGAGGCATCGCTTTTTGCGGGGGATTTGTACCGAATGTACCAGCGATATTTCGACGCACAGGGATGGAAGGTTGAAGTTTTGGATGTCAGCGAAGGCGGAGTAGGTGGCTATGACCGATTAGTTCTGGAAATCAGTGGTGATGAAGTGTATGGTAAATTGAAGTTTGAATCCGGCACTCATCGGGTACAACGGGTTCCCAAGACGGAGTCGCAGGGTAGAATTCACACCTCTGCTGCGACTGTAGCGGTAATGCCCCGGCTTGAGATGGAGGATGTAAATATCAACAAATCTGATTTAAAGGTGGACACCTTCCGTGCAAGTGGTGCCGGAGGCCAGCACGTCAATAAGACGGAATCCGGAGTTCGTTTTACCCATATCCCGAGTGGTGTAGTTACTGAAAGTACGGAAGCGCGGTCCCAACACCAAAACCGGGAGATTGCCCTTCAACGACTTTACCAGAAACTCCAGGAAATGGAACATGAAAAGGTACATTCAGAGATGGCCTCACGCAGAAAATCCATCGTGGGAAGCGGCGACCGCTCTGAAAAGATCAGAACGTACAATTTTCCTCAAAACCGCCTTACCGACCATCGCATTAACCTTACCCTTTACAATCTCGATTCCGTTTTGGATGGCAGACTCGAAGAAATCATCGAGGCACTTCAAATGGCTGATACCGCGGAACGCCTGAAAGCCGAAGAAGTATAAGTTGGGCGTGCTGTAGATATCTTGTGCTAAATCGGGAAATAAATTTGGAATTTTAAATAAAATCATAATACTATTTTGGTTTTTATTCTATTTTAATAAATATTAAAATTTAAAATTCAAATTCATCAAAATTAAAAATAGTATTCTTTTTTCAAATTCTTAGAAGTTATTGCGGAGTCCTGTTTTAAGGTATTTTTTTTGATGTTGAGGGCTTGGGTACATAGCCGGGGTGTTAAAAA
>CAYTNI010000312.1:0-4121 GCA_964439115.1 uncultured Saprospiraceae bacterium | reverse complement strand
ATTACCGACCGCCAAAAAGACCTCTTCAAAGTGAGTGGCGGGCGATATGTGGCGCCCCAATCCGTGGAGCGCGCTTTACGCAACTCAACATTTATTGAAAACTGCATGGCCTGCGGAGCTGATAAGCCCGCTGTTTCTGCACTGATACTCCCGGATTTTGAGCAGCTCAAAAGCTGGTGCGAACAACAGGGAATACGATGGACGGCACCTCAATTTATGGCCATACATCCCAAGGTGCGCCGTTTGATGGAATCAGAAATCGAGCGCTGTAACGAGTCCCTCCCCTATTTTGCCCGGGTAAGGCAATTTTTATTGCTCCATGAACCCTGGACAGAGTGGTCAGGCCATCTGACACCTACCCTTAAACTGCGCCGCAATAGAATCCTGGACCAATACCAAAAGGAATTGGAAGCCCTTTATGGAAAAACCAGATGAGGATGTAGGGTTGGGTTGGGCCAATAATATGCACGGCCTAGAAATATTCAGTAAAGAAGTGAACTAAAAATAAGTAGAATAGCTGCGCAGTATCGTCAGAAGTATCACCGTTTCGGGGCGATTTTCAATATTCCACTTTCTTAAACGTGTAGGTTGTTATAATGATGCCATCGGCGCCACCTCCTGCTGTCGAAACCAAATCGTATCCTTTAGCCTGGATTTTATTTAAATGCTCATTAATAATCCCGAGATTCTGGGACACATCGCCTATTCTCAGTCTTTTTAATTCGGTTTTTTCGACGCTCCCGTTTTCATATACAATGGTTATGCTATTGTCATAAATTCCATTCCACGTTTCGATAGTTCGCATGGTTATTATCCCGCCATTTGATGCAGCCTGTTGTGAAAAACCAGGAACGCCAATTACCGCAATAAATGCAAGCATTGCCATTAAACACCTACCCCTTCTCATTTTGTTAAATTTTAGATACTACGCCTGTAACTTTTCGGTTTTGTTCCGTTTTTAAAGTGGCTTTTTTATATTTGAAAAATATTTTATTTGAAAATAACACCATATCTACTCTTTATGTTCTTAAAAAGAAGATCAAGTCAGAGACATACTTTTTAAGCAATAAATCAACTTTTGGGTCATCGTTTATCGTCAATAACTGCGCGGTTTAGACTAAAACAACGGCACGTCGCTGTTCCGACGAAACAGACGTTCCATTATAAGACCACCTGGACATCTGCTTATGCCCAAAAATCGCTTCCTTATTCTGCTATGGCCTGGACGCCCGGTAGCACCTTGCCTTCCATGAATTCCAGCATGGCGCCGCCGCCGGTGGCGACGAAGCTGACCTGTCCACCAAGGCCAAGTTGATTGACTGCCGCCACGGAGTCACCGCCGCCAATGAGGGAGAAGGCGCCGTTATCCTGTGTAGCTCTGGCCACAGCCTCGGCCACAAACCGGGTTCCGCCGGCAAAAGGTTGCATTTCAAAAACCCCCATCGGGCCATTCCAGAAAATGGTTTTCGATGCGGCGATGGCCTGTCCAAAATCCTCGCGCGCCTGTAGGCCGATATCCAGGCCCATCCAGCCCTCGGTGATGTGCCCACTCGGCTCGGTGTGGTGTGCTGCTGTCTCCGAGAATGCATCGGCAACGACCGAATCTGTGGGTAGCAAAAGCTTCACTCCACGCGCCGTCGCTTTGGCCATCAGGTTTTTCGCAAGATCAAGCTTATCCTCTTCCACCAGGGAATTGCCGGTGGCGCCGCCCTGTGCCCTGAAAAAGGTGTAGGCCATAGCTCCACCAATGAGCAGCGTATCTACAAATTCTACTAAGCGATCCAGCAACAGAATCTTATCAGACACCTTGGCACCACCGATGATGGCCGTCAGCGGCCGCTCCGGATGTTCAAGCACTCTGGCGGCATTGCGCAGCTCTTTTTCCATCAAAAACCCAAAAGCCTTGCTTCCTTTAGGGAAAAATCGCGCCACAATGGTCGTGGACGCATGAGCGCGATGTGCTGAGCCAAATGCATCGTTGACATACACATCGGCGAGCGCTGCAAGCTGTCGGGCAAAATCTTCATTACCCTTTTCCTCTTCAGCATGAAAACGCGTATTTTCCAGCAACAAAACCTCACCTGGCTGAAGAGCCGCCGCAGCTTGTTCCGCAACCGGTCCTGCGCAGTTTTCGGCAAATTGCACCGGCTTCCCCAGCAAATCGCTGAGCCGGCCAACCACATGGCGAAGGGTAAACTTCTCTACGTTGATGGTGCCGTCCTCTTTCAGTTTGGCTAACGGACGACCGAAATGCGACATCAGAATAGCCGAACCGCCCTGCTCTACGATATGGCGGATGGTGGGCAAGGCTTCGCGAATGCGCGTATCATCGGTGATGTGGAACTGCTTGTCCAACGGCACGTTAAAATCTACGCGGACAAGGGCTTTTTTGCCTGAGAAATCGAGTTGCATACCTGGCGAATTTCGAAAAATAAGAAATTCCTGCCCGGCAAGTCAGGAAAAGCATGAAGCGCCGGGCAGGAAGGTAAATTTAATAATCAGATTCTGGTCACGAGGTCGGCCATACGGGAAGAGTAGCCTGCCTCGTTATCGTACCAACCAATAATTTTGGCCATATTGCCGTTGGCCATGGTCAGTTCGGCATCAAAAATGCAGGAATGGCGATTGCCGAGGATATCGGCCGACACGATGGGATCCGTACAGTATTCCAGGATACCGTCGAGGCTGGTTTCTGCAGCAGCTTTGAAAGCGGCGTTGATATCCTCTCGGGAGGCGGCGGTTTTGAGGATGGCCGTCAGGTCAGTAACAGAGCCGTCGGGTACCGGCACGCGCATGGCACCACCGTTGAGTTTACCCTTGAGATGTGGCAACACCAGGCCTACTGCTTTGGCGGCCCCGGTAGAAGAAGGGACTATGGAAGCGGCGGCGGCACGGGCACGGCGGAGGTCCTTGTGCGGTGCATCCTGGATGTTTTGGTCGGCAGTGTAGGCATGCACCGTGGTCATGAAGCCCATTTCTACGCCAAAAGCGTCGTCGAGTACTTTGACCATGGGTGCCAGGCAGTTGGTAGTGCATGAAGCGTTGGAGTAGATCTTATACTCAGGCGAGATGGTGCTATCATTGACGCCCAGCACGATGGTCGGCACATTGCCGGTAGCCGGAGCGGAGATGAGCACTTTTTGGGCGCCGGCCTGGAGGTGTTGGGCGGCTTTAGCCTCATCGGTAAAGCGGCCGGTACATTCCAGGACGACATCCACACCCATTTCCCCCCATGGGAGCTGCGTGGGGTCCTTCTCAGCGAGTGCTCGGATAGCTTTTCCGTTCACATAAAGGTTGTGGTCGTCAGCGCTGACGGTACCATTGAATTTACCGTGGACGGTATCGTACTTGAGCAGGTGTGCAAGCGTCGGGTTGTCGGTGAGGTCGTTGATGGCCACCACTTCAAGGTCCGGGTTTTGAAGCAGGTAACGAAAAGTAAGGCGACCGATGCGGCCGAAACCATTGATTGCGATTTTCTTAGCCATGTGGAAAAGGTTTTTCGACGATGATGAATTTTAGTTAGTGTAAAATTAACAATAATTAATTTTCGGGCAAAGATAACGGTGTTATTTTAATGTCATCTTTCTGTGCTGCAAAAATAAGGAAACATAGGCGTGCAGACACCAATGCGAGCGGAACTTGCGCAAATTGGATGTATTTTTAGGGTTTCGAAAAAAAAATTAACTCCCAACACTTGCAATTATGCAAAACCATCGTATCTTTGCCCCGCTTTTGAGAAAAACGTGTTTTTTAACACACTTTCGAAAGGCCCGTTCGTCTAGGGGTTAGGACGCATCCCTTTCACGGATGAAACACGGGTTCGATTCCCGTACGGGCTACTAAAGTAAAGGCTCTTGCACGATGTGGTGGGGGCCTTTTTCTTTATACCTGGTGCTGTGCCAAAATTCGCCGCAGGTAATTCAACTGGCCTTCGTGGCGGGAAAAGTGACAACAGAGCTGAATTAGGAAGAACCCGACAGTACGCCCTTGGTGATGCGGAGGGGTATCGGGCATGGGGTCGTTCAGCATCTGCAAGTCGAGTTGGCCGAGGGCGGCAATAACGGATTCGCGGGCCTGGTGGATTTCAGCCATTAATTCCGCCTTTGAAAGGTCGCGGCGTG
>CAYTNI010000311.1:0-4125 GCA_964439115.1 uncultured Saprospiraceae bacterium | reverse complement strand
GATTATGGGAATGATGCGGCAAAGTCATTTCATGGATATGCTGATACCCGCTCAAGGGCATTCCTTCCAGGAAGGCATGTAAACTCAAGCCAATCATCACCTGAATGGCAAACCCTTTTGGAGCATGAGCATCGGTATGAATATGCCCATGTTCCACCCCGGTAGAAAGCTGTTCAAGGGCGAGCTGGATAAAAAAACCAAGTAGAATCCATAAACCGGCCGCCTCTTTTTGCTCTACGTAAACCGCAGGCATAAGGTGTAAAACGGCTATACCCAACAAAAAAGCACCGCTGAAAGCCAATATCAGTTTTAAGTGCCTGGCATCCCGATAAGGTAGCCTGAAACCTATACCGCCGCCGATCATAACGGTTAAGAAAAGCAGTAGGTACTGAACTAGCGTCATGGGTACGTTGGTGTTTGGGTAACTGGAAGGGCATATTTACCCAAACGAAGATACCACATCGCCATCAAGATGCCAATCAACGTTCCTAAAAGCGCGCCTGCCATAACATCTCCCGGATAATGAACTCCGACATAAACCTGGGCATACGCTATACTGCCGGCCCAAAGCCACCAAACCCAGCGCCACCTTCGGTGAAAAGCGCCCAGTGTGAAAAAAAGAAACCCGGCAGCGGCAAAGTGATTTGTAGCGTGGGAAGAAGTAAAACTATAACCCCCACCACAGGGAACAAGGGAGCGAACTTTTCCTGCAAGAGCCGGTTCGCGGCATGGGCGAAGGCGCTCCACTGCCGGTTTAATCATCCTGCTGCTAATATGGTCACTGATTCCACCGGTGGCGGAAAGTGCGAGTAAAAAGTATATTCCTTTCCATCTAAACCTCCATACCGCATAAAAAGCAATGCCAAGATAAAGAGGAACCCAAAAGCGCCGATCCCGCCAAAGCGGAGCTATCGCATCCAACCAGCCAGCGTGCCATTGTCCATTTACCCACTGAAATAATTCCTGGTCTAATTGTATCAGGTACTCCATGGCAAATCCTGCTTTTTTCCGGCCAGCAATATCGCCCGGGGACTTGAGCTTTCCTCAAACTGGTTTAGATCATAATCTCCGAAGCATGATTTTTTTTCCAAACCGGCATGGTTGAGTAAATTCAACAGTTCGTCGCAATGGAACAGCCGAACACGTTCCGTAAAATGCCAATCCCTTCCGGCATCCCGAAAGCGAATGTGTTTAACCACAAATCCTCCCTCGCGTCTTTTTTCAATAAAAAAATGAATGCCGTCCAATTCGATTTCTTCATGGCGGGGAAGCTGCTCTTCCACTTTTCGGGCATTGAAAAAATCAAGCACAAAAATACCATCCTGCTTTAGTCCGCTTCGGATGCTTTTCAGGGTACGAAGATGGTCTGCATCTGATTCAAAGTATCCAAAGCTGGTGAAAAAGCTGAAAATGTAGTCGTAGTAGTTAATCCGAAATGGAAGTCGCATGTCATGGGTGAAGAATGACAAGTTTGCAGTTTCGTATTGCCTGGCAAACTGGATGCTGTTTTTCGATAGATCGAGCCCGGTTACCTCAAACCCTTTTTTAGCCAGATTTCGGGAAAAGCGACCTTTGCCGCAGCCTAAATCAAGCATTCTGGCCCCCTTTGGAGGATTTAAACCGAGAAGGAGTCGATCTACAAATCGCTGAGCTTCAGATTCGTCTCTGTGTTGATATAATGTGGAATAGTATGGGGAATCAAACCAATCTTCATACCACGCAGTCGTCTGTTCGGAAAGCATTCCTTTTGAGTTAACCAACGCAAAGGTAGCATTTATACTCAAATATCAATGGGAATCGTACCAAGGGCCATCATCCTTGCGTTCTTTGACTTCTTCAGGGGCTCGAAGTATTTTAACAGCCAAAATGCCAATAAAAACAGGTACTCCGGCTGAAACCGCCATGAATATTCCCGGTGAGGGAAAGATAATTAGGAAGAGGACCAACATCAGCAAGCCAAAGGTTATCAGGCCGGTAGCAGTGGAGTAGTGCATGATATGAGTAATTTAATAGCGTAACTACAAAATGGCATTCCTGGTTTAGCTTAATGGTTAAATCCAAAACCAAGGCTCACTTTTTTCAACCTCCGTGGCCACTTTTTGTTGTGAGAAAAACCAATAAGATGGTCAGTCTGATATGGCGACGCCTATTTCTCTTTTTAATTTTTACTGCTTTTTTTGAGCATGTTTCCGGTCAGCAAGACAGCCTACTCACCGACAGTTTGCCGGCAGTGGAAGTCAGGGCACTCAAGATTCGCACCAGTTTTTCTGAAAGCCCGCTTTCTTTGTCCGTATTGGACTCAGATCGCATAAGGCCCGGCCATAATTTACTTACTATGGCAGAATTTCTGCCTGCCATTCCAGGTGTAATTATTCAGAACGATGCCAATTTTGCACAAGACCTTCGGATTTCCATTCGGGGCTTTGGTGCACGCGCCGGATTCGGCATAAGAGGTATTCGCATTCTGAGTGACGGGTTCCCCGAAACTTCCCCCGATGGCCAGGGGCAGGTGGATCAGATTGATCCCACTAATCTTGACAGACTTGAAGTGCTCCGAGGCTCTTCTGCCGGGCTTTACGGCAATGCTGCCGGTGGCGTTATTCAATTATTCACCCAATCCCCTGAAAAAACAGGGCTTGAGGCACGATTTGCCTCTGGTTCGTTCGGATTTAGGCAATATCGTCTTCAGGGTACGCTGAATCGTCCAGGTAGCAAGTTATACGGTGCCGTATCACACGTTCAAAGCAAAGGTTACCGGCAGCAGTCCGACATGCTTTCCACCAATGCTATCTTAAAATACGAAGGGCGTTTGAAGGGCGATTCAACCTTCTCCTTCCTGGTATTAGTCAATTTCACTAACAGTCCCAGAGCAGATGACCCAGGTGGATTGACCTTCGCTCAGGTAGAACAGAATCCTCGCATAGCGCATCCGCTCAACGTCCAGTATCAGGCAGGTGAGTCGGTTCGCCATGGAAGGGTTGGTTTACGCGTGCGCAAGGAGATCCGTCCCACACAGTATATTTCCGCACAGATTTGGACACTTTTGCGGGATTTTGAAAACCGGCTTCCCTTTCGTTCCGGTGGTCAGGCTGCTTTTCAACGCAGCGCCGGAGGTAGTGCGCTTTCCTGGGAAGGCCATTCACCCAATGCTGAAAAATGGCGTTGGACCTTAGGCACTGAAACTGATTTTCAACAGGATCGTCGTACGCGTCACGACAATCTGGATGGTATTCGGGGTAACCTGAATCTTGCCCAGGATGAAATATTTTCCTCCATTGGTTTTTTTGGCGTTTTGCAATATCGTTTAGACAGTAAAACCTCGATATCTGGTGGTTCACGAGGAGACTGGATCCTTGCAAGGGTGCGGGATAAATTCACCGGCGACGGCGACCAGTCCGGCAAAAGGCAATTTCAAAGATTGAGCCCATGGGGAGGAGTTTCTCGTCGGATTACCTCTGGAATCCATATTTTTGCCAACGTTTCCACCAATTTCGAGGTGCCTACGCTCAACGAATTGTCTAATAACCCCGAGGGAACCGGAGGATTTTCCGTATCCCTCCTTCCACAGCGTACCCGTGCCTGGGAATATGGATGGAAAGGCCGACATAAGCACAACCTCTCCTGGGAGCTGGTCTTGTTTCAATCCAAAACCCTTGATGAAATCAATCCGTACGAATTGCCCGACCAGCCGGGGCGCACTTACTACCGCAATGCCGGTGCGACCATGCGCAGAGGCATTGAAACTTCCCTGGATTTCCAACCTGCGAGGAAACTTCGCATCTGGGCAAATTATTCAGTTTCCCAGTTCAGATTTGAGGATTTTCAAGCTGGTGGCACCAACCTTGACGGAAAACTGCTTCCCGGATTACCAGCTCACCAGGGACAGGTCTCGGTGCGATATTCCTTAACTGAAAAGTGGATGACACAGGTAGGAGCCAGGTTTAACGGAAGTATGTTTGCCGACCAGGGCAATAGTGTCCGGGTGCCCCCCGGCAGGTGGATTTCCTGGAGGACTTCCTGGGAGGGTAAGCGCTTTTCGGTGTTTGCAGTGGCAGATAACCTTGCCAATTCCCAGCCGTACAACAACATCCGCATCAATGCAGGAGGAAACCGTTTTTTTGAACC
>CAYTNI010000310.1:0-4171 GCA_964439115.1 uncultured Saprospiraceae bacterium | reverse complement strand
ATAAACCAGGTGTGTCCATGTTGGTGTGTTAATAGCCGCACTGACAAAACCGCAGCCATATTGATTCAGACCCCAGCTGAAATAGTCTGCTCCAGGCGAATGACAAGCCAGGAATTTGTCTGTTTTGACAAATTCTTCCCGGCTGACAGATTTAATCTTATCACCATCCAAATAACTGAAAATCATTCTATTGAATAGGTCAGTATCGTATTCTACCTGAAGTGCCTTTAGAAATGAAACCGATTTGTCAATAGAACAGCCACCGGCACCCACGCGACTTTCATCGGCAACCAAAATGATGAACCGGTTGTGCATCACCTCGGCATCGGCGCGCATCTGAACCGAGTGGCTCGTCCATTGTCGGGTGAACTCGCGAAGGGTACTGCGAAGCCCCGGCAACTCCTGGTCGGTAAAGGGACGGGACGATACATATATCCAAAGGCGGGATGAATCGGGATAATCGCTGAAGAGCATACTTTTTCGTTTGAATAAGAAACACGAAGAAAAGCCCTTTGGTTGGAATGGGGCAATTCTTTGGATGCAACGGGCCAAAGCCTATATTTGCAGCCCAAATTCTTCGACGTATGATTGATACCTTGATTGCTCAAAAACTGAATATCCCCCTTAAAAATATCAAACAGACACTTGACCTGTTTGACGGCGGCGCCACCATTCCCTTCATCGCTCGCTATCGCAAAGAAGCTACAGGAGGTCTCGATGAAGTACAAATTGCGAATATCCAAAGAACCTACAAACAATTGGAGGAACTGGAAAAACGCAGGGAGAGCATCCTCCAATCTATTGAATCACAGGGTAAACTGACTGATGACCTCAAAAAAAGGATACTATCTGTTTGGGATTTGGTAGAACTGGAGGACTTGTACCTCCCATACAAGCGCAAGAGGAAAACCAAGGCATCCGTAGCGCGCGAAAAAGGGTTGGAGCCGCTGGCACTGGCCATTTTTGCTCAAAACAACAATCAGCTTGAAAAGCTGGCGGAACCGTTTCTGAATGAAGAGGTTCCGGACATTGAAGAAGCGCTTCAGGGTGCCCGGGATATCATTGCCGAATGGATCAATGAGGATGAACGCGCAAGGCAGATTACCCGACAGGCGTTTGCCAGGGATGCCGTCATTTCCAGTAAAGTGGCCCGAGGCAAAGAAACGGAGGGCGACAAATACAGAGACTACTTCGACTGGAGCGAGCCCCTAAAAAAATGCCCCTCTCACCGCCTGCTCGCCATGCGCCGCGGAGAGGAGGAAGGCGTCTTGCGACTTATCATTCAGCCGGATGAGGAACCACTGATGATGCGACTGGAACGGCATTTTCTAAAGGACAATGGACCGGCTGCTCAACAGGTGAAAACAGCTTTGGCCGACAGCTATGACCGACTGCTTGCGCCATCCATAGAAACCGAGTTCCGCCAATCCTCAAAGGAAAAAGCAGATAAAGAAGCTATTGAGGTGTTTGCAGTGAACCTCCGGCAACTGCTCCTCGCAGCGCCGCTGGGGGAACGCCGTATCATGGGTATTGACCCAGGGTTTCGCACCGGCTGCAAGGTCGTCTGTCTCGATGCTGCAGGAAACCTCCTCCACCACGATGCTATTTTTCCGCACCCGCCACAATCTGACCATTGGATGGCACAAAATATCGTGAGGGCATTAGTGGATAAATACGAAATTGAGGCCATCGCGGTCGGCAACGGCACTGCAGGCAGAGAAACGATGGATTTTTTGCGGCAAATCCCCTTTGACAGGCCCGTTCAGATTTTTGCCGTCAATGAGGCTGGAGCCTCTATTTATTCGGCTTCTGAAGCGGGTCGCCAGGATTTCCCCAATCACGACGTGACGGTGCGCGGTGCAGTTTCCATTGGACGCAGGTTAATGGATCCCCTTGCAGAACTGGTTAAGATTGACCCCAAATCCATAGGCGTTGGACAATATCAGCACGATGTCAATCAGCCAATGCTGAAAGAAATGCTGGACCACGTAGTCGAAAGCTGTGTCAATAGCGTGGGCATTAATCTCAATACAGCAAGCACCCACTTACTGACCCGCGTTTCGGGCCTGGGTCCGGGCCTGGCACAAAACATCGTCGAGTACCGCCAGGTAAATGGCCCCTTCCGCTCCAGGAAGGCCCTTAAGAAGGTTTCCAGACTTGGGGAAAAGGCCTTTGAGCAATGCGCAGGGTTCCTGCGCATTCGGGATGGTGAGCATCTTCTGGACAATACGGCAGTACACCCTGAAAGCTACCACGTAGTGGAAAGTATGGCCAACGATTTGGGCTGTTCTGTGGAAATGCTGATAAAAGACGGTGCCTTGCGGCAAAAAATTGATTTAAAAAAGTATATCACGCCACAAACCGGATTGCCGACACTCCAGGATATCCTCAAGGAACTGGCCCGTCCGGGCCTCGACCCACGCGGACAGGCGCGTGCATTCGAATTTGACCGCAGTATCAAGACTATTGAGGACCTCAAGCCCGGGATGATTCTACCCGGTATCGTCAACAACATCACCAACTTTGGCGCTTTTGTGGATATCGGCGTAAAGCAAAGTGGATTGGTGCATATTTCCCAGTTATCCCATCAGTTTGTCAAAAATCCCGCCGACGTGGTGCGATTACACCAGGAAGTAACCGTGCAGGTGGTGGATGTGGATGTGGCCAGACAGCGCATTACCCTGTCTATGAAGATTTGATCGAAGCGACAGTTTCTTACATACCTAGGAGCATCTCCTTGAGTAACACTTTTACTCTGTGGTTTAAAATCCGCACCTCGCCTGAAACTACTGAATCTGGAAAGTCTCCTGGAATTGTAAGCCGACACCACTTATTTTCAAAGCATAAACACCCTTTGGCCAATCGCGGACATCAATGGCCAATTCAGCTTGTGATGTATGGGCTTGATATACCATTTGCCCTCGGACATCAAACACCTGAATGTGGTACGAACCTTGGACAATACCTGAAGCTCTTACGTTTAACCATTCCACAGCAGGGTTTGGAAACAATTCAAAAACCGGTTTTTCAAGCCCGGTTTGAACAGACCGGACCTCTGACCACGAAAACTGTCCGTCGTAATCCTCCTGTCTTAGCCGATAGTAAAGGGTCGCCGCGGCTGGCGCATTTTTATCCAGAAACCGATAGGAATTTCCATTTAGCTGTCCGGCTGGAACCCAGCCGATGGCCTCAAAATCACCGGTCCCAATTTTTCGCTGTACGGAAAATCCTTTATTGTTGGTTTCACTTTCGGTGCGCCATTGCAAATGCACGCCGTCCGTTTTGGCAATAGCAGAAAAGGAGGACAACTCCACCGGTACTGCTACCGGCGTCACCGGGTCACCGGCGAGGTGGAATAAATAACACTCCAGGTTGGTGTAACCGGCCATGCCGGTGAAGCCTATCGAAAGGTCTGTTCCGTTGTGATCCTGTACGTTGGGGTTTAGGCCGTAGGAAATTTCCCAGGCATCGGGCATGCCATCGTTGTCGGTATCCACAGGAGCCGTGGCATTGCCCTGGATGATGAAGGGGTCATTGGCTCCCGCGAGGTTTAGGGGGGTAGGGTCAAAGCCATTCAGTCCAACGTATTTCATAAGCCGCCTGTCCATGCTGTCCCGGGGCTGTGCGCCGGCATGGGCCATCATGTAAGCGACCAGACCACTTTGTGGCGTGTAGGTGATAGCCGGAAAAGGATGCCGCGAAGAAAGCGCATTGGCGGCACCCATATTCGTATTTGGACCAAATTGATTAAAATCGTTACAACAATAAAACAGCTGGTAATCTGCCCAATTGGGATAAGCGGGCATGAAATTACCTTGCACGTAAAGGTCATTTTGGGAAAAATCCAGAAAACTGAAATTGAATAGCGGCCCCCCATACGATGGACGACCAACACCAACATTGCCCACTATATTGGCATCCAGGTAAAAGAGTGGGCCACCGGAAGCAGGGTCATACCACACCTGGATATTTTGATCCCACAACAGGTTGTTGGACATCTCCAGACGGATTTGCTGATTTTGACAGGCAGGGCTTTCACAGGAGATTTCCGGCATTCGTCCACCAATTCGGTTCCAGATATTGTGGTGAATGGATAAGCTGTCGAGCCGACTTTGAGCAGAGGAGTAATTGATGAGCATGCCGCCGAGGTCAAAATGACTACCCAGCGTTT
>CAYTNI010000309.1:2838-4174 GCA_964439115.1 uncultured Saprospiraceae bacterium | reverse complement strand
GCCGCCGGCTGGTTCCATCTTCCAAAACTTTCACGTAGAGTACACCGGAAGCGAGTATAAATTCTATGTGGTGGACCGAGCTCCGCTCCGCAAAAGCCCTCGTCAGGATCCCATCCTTCGGACATTCACGCTCAGCCCGGCGCAGTTGTCGGCAGGAACCACCATTACCGATTTTGCCACCACAGAAACCCTTACCGGACTTGTGGCTGCCGGTGTAGCAGATGGGGCTAATGCGGAATTTTTCCCGATTCCCAACTCCAATGAATTTATATTCAATACAGGAGCCATTCCGCCGGTTCACCTCAACAGCGCTATGGCCAACCCTGTTTGGATTTCCTCTGCCTTGGTGAACAGCTCTTCTACGGGTGCCAAGTTTTTTGAATTCAACCGTGGTAAGTATCTCATGTACGGCGTATTCTCCTGGAGCACCAACATGGCTAATCCTTCTGCCAGCAAATTCGTTTTGCTCGACCTCACCAAGCGGGGTATGCGCCAGACCATTGCTGATATCACTTCCGAACTGGCCAACGCACAATATGGCACCTGGAACAGCATCCAGAAAATGACCCGTCCCATGGGCGGTAGCATGGGTGACCCGGGAGGCTTTTATTGCCAGACCGCCTGGGGCGTGACACCTTCCGGAAAACTTCGCGTGGCTTGTGTCTCCGCTCAGAATGGATTTGCAGTTTATGAATGTGAATAAAAACCAACTGATGAGGTTTAGAACGAACTGGATTTATTGGCTCAGCCCCGTGCTGGCCCTCTTTTTCCTCGGTTCTTGCGAGGATAAGGTGAATACGCCCGTTGAGCGCTACGTAATAGAGCAGCTCAAGGTTTTTACAGTGGACAACGAAGCTCTGTACGTCAATTTCAATATCTTCGGAGACCGTATTGATGCCTTGGTGGAGAACGACGGCAAACCCGGTAGCGTATTCAAACTGGAATTCGGTTACCCGGAGGGCATCGCACCTGTCTCCGTCAGCCCTTCCCTCTCCTCCCCCATTGATTGCGCAGCTCCTGTAGCTCTTGAGCTGCTCTTTCCCGGAGATTTCCGAAGGCGATACACCCTTGACCTCAAAGAGGATGCGCCTGACCCTGCCACGCTGAATGTGGATAGTATCAGCATACTGACGCCACAAGGGGCGCCGGCGGGCATAGAACTTTCCAAGTCAGGTACTGATTTTATCGGTCTGACCCAAGGCAATACGACTACTTTCAAGCTGGCCTTCCACTTCAATGGCCGCACCGAGCCGATATCCATTTCGCCTAACCCGGATGCTCCTTTGGATTACAGCGTGCAGCAGACCTTCACGGTTCAGTACACCCCGCAGGTCAG
>CAYTNI010000309.1:0-2738 GCA_964439115.1 uncultured Saprospiraceae bacterium | reverse complement strand
TTCCGAATTGACCCGGTGTATGGCTCCCGCGATCCCCTGGCAGAGCTGATTGCCTTGGCAAAACCACATAACATCAAGGTTGTCGCCTGGTTCGAGTATGGATTTGCTTCCGTGTTCGGCGACAATACCGGCGGGCCCATCATTGGCCGTTACCCTTCCTGGGCATCCCGCGACTTCAACGGACGGATCACCGAGAAAAATAATTTTTATTGGCTCGATCCTTTTAATCCTGATGTACAGCGGTTTATGCGCAGGTTGGTGACAGAAGTGGTGGAGAAATACCCGGACATTGATGGTGTTCAGGGCGACGACCGATTGCCGGCTTTGCCCACCAACGGCGGCTATAATCCGGCAGTGGTTCAGCAATACCTTCAGGAAACCGGCAGAAATGCACCTGCCAATTACCTGGATCCGCAATGGTTGCGTTGGCGTGCCGATAAACTCAACGACTTCGGCGAGTATATCTATAAGCATATCAAAGCCATTGATAGCCGCTACATCGTGTCCATGTCGCCTTCACCGTACATCTGGTCGTATCAAAATTATCTACAGGACTGGCCAAACTGGGTTCGCAACAAACAGTTGGACTATGTGCATCCGCAGTGCTATAGGTACAGTTTCAATGATTACAAGGCTTCTCTTGATGACAACTATGCGCACATCAGTCAAATACCTGGCCGGGATATCCTGTTTAGTCCGGGTGTTTTATTGGGCACTGGCAGCGGAGATGGCATCACGCCACAGATTCTGGAGCAGATTCTGACGTACAACCGCAGCATTGGATTGCAAGGTGAAGTCTATTTTTACTACGAAAGAATCCGGCAAAATCCCGGATTCCAAACTGTCATTCGCAACCACTAAGGATATGAAGAGGCTCTATGGCTTCATTTTTCTCCTGAAATTGCTGCCGCTTTTGGCGGCACAGAGCAACCACTATCCGGTGGTAGTTATCGGCGGTGGCACCGGCGGAACCATGGCGGCCATTCAATGTGCCCGTATGGGGACGCCGGTGCTGCTGGCCGAAGAAACCGAATGGATTGGGGGTATGCTTACTGGTGCCGGAGTATCTGCAACTGATGGCAATCACCGCATGCCCTCCGGCTTATGGGGAGAGTTCAGAGACAGTCTCTACACGCGCTATGGCGGCCCGGCCAGGGTAGAAACCGGCTGGGTGAGCAATACCCTGTTCGAACCCTCGGTCGGACAGGCTATTCTTCGAAATATCGTGCAAAAAGAGCGCCTTATCTCACTCCAGCTCCGCACACGCCTTGACAAGCTGCGATACGACAACGGGCAATGGTCTGGGCAGTTGATTCCAGCCAACTCTTCTCCAATTGCCTTCACTGCCGATATCGTGATAGACGCCACAGAGCTTGGAGATGTCTTCTGGATGCTGGGCCTCCCTCGGGACATTGGCATGGATAGCAGGGAAGCAAGCGGCGAACCCTGGGCACCCGAATTTGCCAACTCCATCATCCAGGACCTGACCTTTGCGGCCATATTAAAAGATTATGGAAGGGGTCGAAACATGACCATTCCAAAACCTCCCGGTTATAACCCTTCGGAATTTTATTGCTGCTGTGACCGCGACGGGCAAAAAGGAGGTATTAGTTGCGATCAGATGCTGGATTACGGCAAATTGCCAAATGGCAAATACATGATCAACTGGCCAAATTGCGGCAACGATTACTACCTCAATCTGCTCACCATCCCGCCCTCCGCCCGCAGCGAATACCTCGAGGAGGCCAAACTGCATACCCTTCGGTTTATCTACTTCATCCAACACGAATTGGGATACCGACACCTTGGGCTGGCCGATGATGAATTTCCCACTGCAGACCATCTGCCGCTCATCCCTTATCATCGCGAGTCGGGGCGCATACATGGCCTGGTGCGATTCAATACCCTTCATGTACTTGAGCCTTTTGACCAACCGGAAGCACTTTATCGCACCGGCATTGCTGTAGGAGATTACCCCATTGACCACCACCACAAAAAGAATTCCGATGCGCCACCAATTGATTTCATTGAAATTAAGGCGCCATCGTTCAACGTACCGCTGGGCAGTCTTATACCCAAAGACCACCCCGCCTTGATCGCCACTGAAAAAAATATCAGTGTCAGTAATATCCTTAACGGCGCTACCCGGCTTCAACCCGTGGTCATCGGGATAGGCCAGGCTGCAGGCGTACTGGCCTCCTTATCCGCTCAAAGCAGGAAAGACCCTGCCGAGGTATCCGTGCGGGAAGTGCAATCTCATCTGCTGCGCAATCGCGCATGGCTTATGCCGTACATGGATGTGCCCATTACCGACCCTCACTTCGATGCCATACAACGCATCGGGGCAACAGGTATCATCAAAGGATTTGGAGTGCCTTACAAATGGGCCAACCAAACCTGGTTTTATCCTGAAATACTCGTTTCAGAATTCGAGCTGGTCGAGGGTTTGCGCCCCTGGTATCCTACGCTGGAAAAATATCGCGATGCTTCCGGTGCGTGGCTGGAGCTCCCTTTTCTTTTGAAACTGCTTTCGACCCTAAAGCCCGATTTTGAAGTTACAGAGCTCGAACAGGCCTGGCGTGAAGCGGGACTGAGGCAGCAGCTTGCGGAATCACATCGGTTTTCCAGAAGGGAAGTCGCCCTTATCATAGATAGGATCCTTCGTCCTTTTGACATTCCAATTGACCATAAAGGTATGATTATCATAAAATAAAATATTTGTTGCTTCATTAATTGTA
>CAYTNI010000308.1:0-4196 GCA_964439115.1 uncultured Saprospiraceae bacterium | reverse complement strand
ACCATGCGGCCATGTGGTTTTTTGTAGTTTTCACCATCGTGCATGTATATTTGGTGTTTTATCACGATTACGTAGAGGGCCGGGGAGAAATCTCGTCCATGGGCGGAGGCTGGAAGTTTATTGAAGAAAAAGCATTTGACAAACAACGCGAAGAAGAGCACTCTAAATAAGATATGCAGACAGAATATCGCGGCAGGTTGCTCATCCTGGGGTTGGGCAACCTGCTTATGGGAGATGAAGGATTAGGCGTACACCTGGCACGCCGAATGGAGAATTCCGGAGAGCTTCCGGAGGGCGTACACCTCCAGGAGGGTGGAACAGCAGGGTTTCAGCTTACGGAATATTTCCTGGGGTATCCGGTTATTATTCTAATTGACGCCACGCTGGACCAACATCCCCCCGGCCACATCCGACTGCTCAAACCCCGTTTTTCATTCGATTTTCCCAAGGCGCTCAGCACCCACGATATCGGGCTGAAAGACCTGCTTGACGGCCTCACCCTCTTGGGAAAGATGCCCGAAATTCATCTTTTTGTGGTTTCGGTGAGCGAACTTCAACCCATGCACATCGGCCTCTCGCCGGAAGTGGAGGCTGTCCTGCCGGAGTTGGAAGCCCGCGTGCGCCAACTTACCGAAGCATTGACATTCAATACATTCAATTGATATGGTACCACAATTTTTATTGGACATCAGAGATTTTCTGAGTCAGCCCTGGCCCTGGTATGTGGCCGGAGGACTTATTGCCTTAGTCCTGTTCCTGTTGCTTTGGTTTGGCAAGGAGTTTGGTATGTCTGCCAACTTACGTGTCATGTGCGCGGCCGACGGAGCCGGGGAGTATTCCGACTTTTTCAAGTTTGACTGGGGTTCGCAGGGATGGAATCTCATGGTAGCGTTGGGCACCCTTTTCGGAGGGTATCTGGCATCACATTATTTTTCCACACCGGAAACACAGGTGGCACATGTGTCGGTGGCCACGGAACAGACACTGCGTGAACTGAGCCCGATGTTTCAGTTTGAGACAGGCAAGGTGCCGCTGGTGCCGGAGTTTTATTCCTGGGAGTATTTATTCAATTGGCGTGGTCTGCTGATTATCGTGGTCGGCGGTTTCCTGGTAGGGTTCGGGGCGCGGTATGCCGGCGGTTGTACGTCCGGCCACGCCATCAGCGGCCTGTCGGCGCTGGATTTTTCCTCGTTAATTGCCGTAATTGGATTTTTCCTGGGTGGTTTGACGATGACGCACCTCATTTTTCCCCTCATTTTTTAAAAAATCATACCATGCGCTTATCGAGATTCATTTTTATCGGTATCCTTTTGGGAATGACTTTATACAAATCAGAAGCGGTATCCTGGTTCCGGATATTTGAAATGTTCCATTTTCAGTCATTCCATATGTACGGTATCATTGGTACGGCTGTGGTGGCCGGTGTTGGTATCGTACAGTTGATTCGCCACACGCACATGCGCTCTGTAGAAGGCAAAGAGATTGTCATTCCGCCAAAAGACAAAGCCTATGCCAGGTACATTCTTGGCGGTTTCATCTTTGGTCTGGGATGGGCATTGGCAGGTGTTTGTCCAGCGCCCATGTTTATTCTTTTGGGCAGTGGATATACCGTATTGGTGGTCTTTTTGGCAGCAGCCATGTTTGGGACTTTTGTTTATGGGGTGGTGCGCAAGTATTTACCGCATAATATGAAATAGCCGGGCATTCGTTATTTGAATCAAAGGGCGCGAAACCCCTAAAATCCTTCATATTTTCAGGGAGGATGACAAAAATCATTTTGCATTAGGAATCATTGATATTTATTTGTCGCCAGACAAAAAAATCAAAATTCGATGAATACCCAACACCACCAAATCGTCATTATCGGAGGCGGAACTGCCGGTATTACCGTTGCGGCGCAACTGATGCGTGCTCAGAAGGGGCTAGATATTGCCATCATTGATCCGGCCAAAAAACACTACTATCAACCCGCCTGGACCCTGGTGGGTGCGGGTGATTACAAGTTTTCGGAAACCGAGCGCGATGAGGAGACGCTCATTCCTGACGGTGTGAAGTGGATTAGAAAAGCGGCTGCCGAAATCCTTCCTGAGGAGAATAAGGTGGTATTGGAGAAAAATGCTGAGGTGACCTATGACTTCCTGATCGTTTGTCCCGGTGTGCAGATGGATCTCGACGCCATTGAGGGTCTGGCTGAAACGATGGATAAAAACGAAGTCTGCAGCAACTACGTCAACCCCATATATACCTGGGAGGTGTTACAGAAATTTAAGGGCGGGAATGCTATTTTCACGCAGCCGGCTACACCTATTAAATGTGGGGGCGCACCGCAGAAAATTATGTACCTGGCAGATGACTACTTCCAGAAAGCCGGCTTGAAATCTAAGACTAAGGTGTCGTTCATTACGCCAGGATCAGTCATTTTTGGCGTGCCGGAATTTGCCAAGACCCTCATGGAGGTAATTGACCGCAAGGGCATCGAATTGAGATTCTTCCATAAAATTACCAAGATTGACGGTCCCAATAAGACGGCTTATTTCACCATTACCGCTAATGCGGATGACCCGTCCAAGTTGTTTCACCACAAATTAGACATGGGCGAAAATATGGTCTCCTCTACGGAAGTGGCCATTCCGTTCGATATGCTGCACCTCGCCCCACCACAAAGTGCACCGGACTTTGTCAAGCGCTCCAGCCTTGCTCATCAGGAAGGCCCGGACAAGGGCTGGGTAAATGTGGATATCAATACCCTTCAGCACAAGACTTATCCAAATGTATTCAGTCTGGGCGATGTCGCTGCGCTGCCCACTGCAAAAACCGGAGCGGCCGTGCGCAAACAGGCACCGGTACTGGTTGGAAACCTCCTGCACGTGATGAAAGGCACAACCGGTGCGTTGAGCCCGGGCTATCACGGCTATTCCTCTTGCCCATTGGTCACCGGATATGGGAAAATGGTACTTGCGGAATTTAAATATAACAATGTTCGCGACAGTGACAAGTTAATCTCCACGTTTGTAGATACCACCAAAGAACAATACAGTATGTATCTGTTAAAGCGATACGGTCTTCCGTTTATTTATTGGAATTTAATGCTCAAAGGGTTGATGTAGGATTCCGGCTTACTTTTTTCGGTGAAACCTCCACATGGCACAACATGCTTTGTGGAGGTTTCTTTTGGGGCATATTTATTTGTAGAATTGGGGTAAAAAGAACGGCAACACCTTGCTTGTTTAGAAAATGTCTAAATAATAGGCGGAGTTGTAGAAATTTTGTTAATGGAGTTTAACGGTTTTATATTTGCGCAAATTTTTTGCCAAAACGCAATACTGCAAAGGGTTTTCATGCATTAAAACACACTATCACGATGATATCCGGATTAGCTGTTCGTCGCATTTTTCCCATAATTTTATTGGCATTCTCTGTGTTCCCGGCCACTGCTCAGGATGCGGATGTTGAAGCCGGTAAAACATTGTTTCGAAACCTCTGTGCTTCATGTCACAATAAGGACATGAAAAGCGACCTTACCGGCCCTGCCTTGGGAGGAGCGGAAGAACGCTGGGCTGCATTCCCTCAAGAGGATCTTTACAGTTGGATTCGCAATTCCCAGGCCATGGTCAAGGCAGGCCATCCTCGTGCGGTAGAAGTTTACAACCAATGGAAGCAGGTACAAATGACGGCTTTTACCAGCCTCACAGACCCTGAAATTGCCAATATCTTAGCCTACATTAACTGTGCCTACACCAACACGTGCCCGGGAAGTGCGCCTATAGTGGGTGCTGCAGCGGTGGCAGCCCCTGAGGAAAAGACCGACTACCGGTTCCAGTTCATCCTGGTTGCCGTCATCCTCGCCGTGTTGGCCATCGTACTGGCTCGCATCCTCGCCAACCTCAATTATATGATGGAGGTACAGCAGGGAAATACCGAGGTGCGCCGCAAAACCCTTGTCGAGCTTTTGACAAGCCGCGGTGTGATAGGCTTTGTGGTGTTTGCCCTCATCGTACTGGGTGGATATACTACGGTGAATAATGCAGTATCCCTCGGGCGCCAGCAGAACTACGCTCCTGAACAACCCATCAAATTCTCCCATGCCACTCACGCCGGCCTCCACAAAATTGATTGCCAGTATTGCCATGACGGTGCCCGCCGCTCCAAGCATTCAGTCATCCCGGCAGCCAATACCTGTATGAACTGCCACTCGG